>CP033464.1:492500-792500 GCA_007833815.1 Brevibacillus laterosporus
ACCCTCCTGACAGTATTTTGTTGCAAGTTCAACGGGATCTCCTGCATCGCGTAAGCCTACAAACTGAACACCTTTCACCACACGCCCCTCTTTAACATCCAGACAAGGAATGATTCTCTTGGTTAACATGTTTGCTCGGCCTCCCCAATTTTAATGAAAGCATCGGTGAGGGAAATAGCTTCCGTGTAAAGAGCCTTTCCAACAATAGCTCCCTCCACACCACTCTTTCTCTGTTTTGCCAACGCAAGCAAATCATCTAAATGACTAACTCCTCCTGAAGCTATAACTTTTTTGCCAGTAGTCACTGCTATTTGGACAATCTCTTCTATATTAGGACCTGTTAATGTTCCATCACGTGCAATATCTGTATAAATGAACAATTCAGCGCCAAACTCTACCAATTGCTTGGCTAATTCTGTTGCCTTCATTTCCGTTGTGTTTAACCACCCTCTAGTTGCGACATACCCATCACGGCAATCCAGACCAATAGCAATTTGAGCCCCATAGCGACGTAATGCCTCCTCTGTAAAGAAAGAGTCCTCCATTGCCGCTGTCCCTAGGATAATCCTCGCTATCCCACGCTCCACATACGCTTCGATATCCTGTAGGGTACGAATACCGCCACCTATTTGGATAGGCACAGATACCGTTTTAGCCAGTTCTCCAATTAAATCAAGATGTACAGGGGTGCCTTCTTTTGCTCCATCTAGATCTACCACATGCAACCAAGATGCTCCTGCACTCGACCACATTCGTGCAATATCAACTGGCGAATCCCCGTATACTGTCTCTTGATTGTAATCCCCTTGGAATAAACGAACACATTTTCCTCCACGAATATCAATAGCAGGATAGATAGTAAAATTCATTGCAGAACCCCCTCGCATTGCTTTACGAAATTAGCTAGTAAGCGAATGCCTGTTAACCCGCTCTTCTCCGGATGAAACTGCATGCCGGCAATTTTTCCAGACGAAACGATCGCTGCTACATCATGATGGTAGTCTGTAGTAGCTAGCAAATGATTATGATTTTGTACCTGTACATAATAGGAGTGCACGAAATATGCATATTCCCCTTCCATTAAACCCTCTATTAAAGGATGATGATTACTTAGAGAAAGTTCATTCCACCCCATATGAGGGATTTTAAAATCTCCTTGAAACCGAACGACCCGACCTGGTAGTATATCTAAGCCTTTATGCACCCCATTCTCTTCACTCTCACTAAATAAAAGTTGCATACCTAAACATATCCCCAATAGCGGGCGATCTGTCCGTACGTATTCTCGGATCCCTTGATCTAGATTTGTTGCCCTTATATATTTCATGGCATCTCCAAAAGCACCCACACCTGGTAATAACAATCCACTATAGTTATTTAACCGTTCTGGTTGACTGACGATCTCATGTGCGTACCCTAAACGTTCCAAGGCTTTGCGTAAACTAAACAAGTTACCCATCCCATAGTCAATAATTCCAATCATGCCTACAGCATTCCTTTCGTAGAGGGGACTCCTTTTACTCGTGGGTCAAGTTGTGTAGCTTCATCAAGCGCACGTCCAAATGCTTTAAAGATCCCTTCAATCATGTGATGGGTATTTTGGCCATAATGCAAAATGACATGCACGTTCATCCGTGATTCTAGTGCAAATTTCCACAAAAATTCATGAACCAATTCAGTAGGAAATTGTCCGACTTGTTGAGAAGGATAAGTGGCCCGGTATTCCAAGTGTGGCCGATTACTTACATCAATCACCACTTGAGCCAAAGCATCATCCATGGGAACAAATGCATTCCCATATCGTTTTATCCCCTTTTTATCACCCAGCGCTTTACGGACGGCTTGCCCCAAACAAATCCCGATATCCTCAACCGTATGATGGTAATCAATCTCGATGTCTCCTACCGCTTCCACCTGTAATTGAAAATGGCCATGGCGTGTAAATAAATCAAGCATATGGGACAAAAAAGGAACGCCTGTGTTCAGCTTGCTCTCTCCATCTCCGTCTACTACAAATTGCAAAGATACATTTGTCTCGTTGGTTTTGCGCTTTATAGATGCTGTTCGATTCATTACCTGTTCCATCTCTTTCTCCTTTTCGGGTAGTTGATCACATTCTGTCATCAGGATTTATCATTATCACTAGCTAGTCTTACTTGGATGGCTCTGGCATGCGCCGTTAACCCCTCTGCCTCTGCCAACCTCACAATTTTTTCTCCATGCTCCATTAAATCAGCCTTACTATATGAGATAACGCTCATCTTTTTGATAAAATCATCCACAGACAAAGGCGAGGAGAAACGTGCCGTTCCATTTGTCGGTAAGACATGATTGGTTCCCGCAAAATAATCTCCTACAGGCTCGGAGCTGTAGCTACCTAAAAAAACAGCTCCTGCATTTTTTACTTTTCCTAAATGGCTAAAGGCGTCTTCCACAAGTAACTCCAAGTGCTCAGGAGCTAAACGATTGACTACTGCAAAACCTTCTTCCAGATCATTTACCACACAGATAGCTCCATAAGAGAGTAGGGAGGCTTCAGCAATCTTTTTTCGTGGCAAGCTCGCTACTTGCCGCTCCAATTCAAAAGCTACTTCCTCAGCTATTTTTTGAGATGTTGTGACCAAGATAGCTGATGCTAGTGGATCATGTTCCGCTTGTGACAAAAGATCAGCTGCAATGTAGCTGGGTGGAGCTGTTTCATCTGCTAACACTACAATCTCACTAGGACCTGCTATCATATCAATACTCACCACTCCAAAAACTTCACGTTTGGCTAACGCTACATAGATATTACCCGGCCCCACAATCTTATCTACGGAAGGAATGGTCTTGGTTCCATACGTAAGCGCCCCGATTGCTTGTGCTCCTCCAACTTTATAAATCTCCGTCACACCTGCGATCTCGGCAGCTACTACTACGGCTGGAGCGATATTCCCTTCTCGATCCGGCGGTGTGACCATAACAATTCTCTCAACCCCTGCGATTTGGGCCGGAATGGCATTCATTAGGACAGAGGAAGGATAGGAAGCTGAACCACCCGGAACATAAAGCCCTACGCTGTGCAAAGGACGTATCATTTGACCTAACATGGTTCCTGACTCCTTTGTGGTAAACCAAGACGTACGAGCCTGATGCTGATGGTATGCACGAATATTCTCGGCTGCTTCTCGCAAGGCTTCCTGAACTTCCTGTGAGACTAAAGCCTTTGCGGTTACATACTCTGCTTCTGTTACTCGAAGCTCATCTACTACTACCCCATCAAACTTTTGCGTACATGCACGAACAGCTTCATCTCCAAACTCTTTAACCGCTTGTAAAATCTCCCGTACTGCACATTGCTGTTCATTTGTGCCACTGTCGATACTGCGTTTCATTTTTAGTTCGTGAGCATTTGTGATCGTTAGCATCGTGCCTAGTTCCTCCTCTCCTTATCATCCTGGTACTCCTGTTTTTGGAATCACCTGCATAAATTTTTGGGCAATGTTGTCTACCGCTTCACTTTTCATCCGATAACTAGAACGGTTGGCGATTAATCTCGTGGTAATATCGCATATATGTTCAAGCTCCACGAGACCATTCTCTCGCAACGTCTGACCAGTAGAGACAATATCAACAATTCGTTCTGCCAATCCGATCAAGGGAGCCAATTCTACGGAACCATTTAACTTAATGACTTCGACCTGTTGGCCTTGCTTTCGAAAATAGCGAGATGCGATCGCTGGATACTTTGTAGCTACTCTTGGATGAACTGCTGGCTGATATTCAGCTAAACCAGCGACCACCATACGACATCTTCCAATCTCAAGATCAAGCAATTCATAAACGTCCCTATCTTCTTCTAATAAAACGTCTTTTCCTACCACGCCAACATCTGCTACACCATACTCCACATAAGTCGGTACATCTGCTGGTTTTGCTAAAATAAATTCCATCTGAAAATGAGGCACAGGGATAATTAACTTGCGGGAATCTTTCGAATTTTCTTCGATCACGACTCCTGCTTCTCGTAAAAAGACTAATGACTCTTCAAATATGCGACCTTTCGGCATCGCTATTGTTAATTTTTGCAATGATTCTGCCCCCCTCAAGCTGTCCCACCTCCCCAGATGACAACATGATTTTGTTGGCAATTTACAAAAGCACACTCTACCTCTACTGACCATCTAGCTGTAATAACGATATATTGTTCATTGCGTTTTTCCTGCGCATATCGAAGAGCCTCTTCTCGATTATGTTGCTCATATAAAATCACATATCGTTTTTGTTTAGACGGAGTTACTATGTTAGCTACCTGTAATAGACGATCAATCTCGAGTGCAAACCCTGTTGCAGCTGACGGTCGTCCAAATCTCTCTAACAACCGATCATATCGCCCCCCACTTAATAAAGGCGATCCCAGGTCTGCTGCATACCCTTCAAAAACAATGCCTGTATAGTAATCAAAGTGGCCAATAAGAGTAAAATCCAACAAGATATGCTCTTCCACACCATAAGCTTCCAACGCATCCCACAAATGTAAGATGGTTTGCATAGCTGCTATGGCTTTTGGAGTATGGGTGAGCTGTATTCCTTCCTCAATCATCTCCCTACCTCCACGTAATTGAAGTAAGTGGAGCAATCTATCCTTCTCTTCCGCGTTGAGAGATAATGTACTCACAACTTGACGATACCCCACATAATCTCTATGTTGTAGACATTTCCCTAACATAAGCCTCTCTTGCTTATCCATCACGATTTCTTCTAACAAACCTGATACCACATCCACATGGCCAACTGTTATTTTAAAAGCAGGTACACCCGCTGCTTGCAAACAGGAAATTGCTAGAGCGATCACCTCAGCATCAGCATCTACACTAGCCTCCCCAATTAGTTCCACTCCTGTTTGATAAAATTCAGCATGGCGTCCAGCCTCTTTCTCTTGCGCACGAAATACATTGGCTTGATAAAATAACCGGATGGGATACGGAACGTGCTTATACAAGGAAGATACGACACGTGCTATAGGTGCCGTTAGCTCAGGACGTAAAATGACAGTATGTCCTTGTTTATCCAGCAGCTTAAACATATGGTCGGTCAGGGTCGCACTCGCTGCTCCAACTGTTTCAAAGTACTCCAGTGAAGGCGTGGCAATTTCGTCATAGCCCCACCTAGATATGCATTGGCGCAAAATCCGTTCAATTCCACGTTGTTTTTGCAACAGCTCGGGCAATACATCTCGCATGCCCAATGGTTTTTCAAAAACCAAAGGTGTAGCCATCATCAGTCCCTCCTGCTCGCCTAAACACTTTACTCTGCTAATAAACTAAAGCGTTTGAATTAGTAGAAAATATACTACTAATTCACGGAGAGGTCAACATTTTTTTGCAACATCTTGTCTTTGTAGCATAATCTTTGCTTACTGGTTTAATGAAAAGTATTTCGCTCAAGCCTTTGACACAAGCAGACTCTCTGTTGCATTTTTATTAACTCTGATTAAAAAGCAAAAACCTTCGTCTCTATACGAGACAAAGGTCCTCTATTTCACTCTCGAATGGTTTGTAGCGGATTTCCACCAACAAATGCTCCTGCTGGCACATCACGGTGAACAACACTACCTGCTGCAATCACTGCATTATCACCAATAACTACCCCCGGTAAAATTGTAGTGTTTGCACCAATTAATACACGGTCACCAATGATAACTTCCCCTAGTCGATATTCATCAACTAAATATTCATGGGCTAAAATTGTAGTATTATAGCCAATTACACAATTGCGTCCAATCGTAATTAGTTCAGGAAACATAATATCCATCATGACCATCAATGCTACAGCAGATTGATCGCCTACTTTTATGCCAAGAAAGGTACGGTACATCCAATTCTTCACAAATACAAACGGACAATAACGCGCCAGTTGGATAACAGAAAAGTTTCTGCACACTTTCCAAAAACTCACGGTTTTATACATATGCCATAACGGATTTACTCCTCCCGCTACGGGATATCGCTTAGTGTTACGCATACGCGTCAGATTGCTCCTTTACCTCTCTCCATGGAGATACATCGACTTCTTAGATAAATGAATCATGATCTTCAATTGTATCCGTCAAACGCTTCGAGAAATGTACGGCCGCATTGTAGCCCATACGCTTCAAGCGATAGTTCATCGCTGCTACCTCGATGATAACAGCTAAATTTCGGCCCGGACGCACAGGGACGGTAATAACTGGCACATCTGTATCCATTACTTTCATTTTTTCTTCGTCTAGACCCAGACGCTCATAGTGCTTATGCTGATCCCATAGCTCCAGCTTTACTACCATATCAATGTTCTTCGTATTACGCACAGCTCCCGCACCGAACATCGTCATAACATTGATAATACCTACTCCACGGATTTCCAGTAGATGTTGAATTAAATCAGGTGCCATTCCTGTTAAATGACCTTCTTGTGTTTGACGAATCTCTACAGCATCATCGGCTACGAGACGATGTCCACGCTTAACCAGCTCTAGGGCTGTCTCACTTTTTCCAATTCCACTTGCACCCAGAATAAAAACACCCACTCCATACACATCCGTAAGAACCCCATGAATAGTAGCAGTTGGAGCAAGGCGATCTTCTAAATAATTGGTTAGTTTACTTACCAAACTCGTCGTTGGAAGAGGAGACTGAATCACAGGTACCCCTCTGTGATTAGACACATCTAAAACCTCTTGGGGTAGCTCCAGATTACGTGCTACACATAAGCAAGGCGTCTCCTCACTCATCAAGAAGCTGAGTCTATCAACTATGGCTTCTTTAGGCAATGTATGTAAAAATTCCATCTCTGTCATTCCAAGAATTTGGATGCGTTCCCCAGGATAATGGGATTTATAACCCGCTAGCTGTAATCCAGGACGACTTAAATCAGTAACGCTAATCGGGCGACTTAACCCTTGCTCACCACTTACTATTTTTAGTTGAAAATGTTCGACAAGATGACTGACATTAACCATTTGCATCAAACACCACTTTCCCAGCCGAGATTGCTGTTTTCCGTAATTTCTTATCCCTATTGTAACGAACCCATCTTGTGCAAACAACTCTCTTAGTGAAACGTCTTTTATTTTTCAGGTATGATATAAATCAAAAGCTAGAGCTAAGTCTGGTCTCTGTTATTGAATGCGGAAAAGGAAGAGAAAAGACACCCTCTGAAAAGGATGCCTTTACATTGTTGCACGTTACTTTTTTTGTTTACGTCTGATTAACTAGTTCTTGAATCCGTTCTTGTGTCCGCTTACGATCACGTTCAAGGACAGGTCCCAAGAATTCACCCGTATACGACCCTTTAACCTTAGCTACCTCTTCTGGAGTGCCAGTGGCTACAATATTCCCTCCACGTGTACCCCCCTCAGGACCGAGGTCGATTATATGGTCTGCTGTCTTAATAACATCTAGATTATGTTCAATAACCAAAACAGTGTCCCCATTCTCTACTAATCGCTGCAATACTTTTAACAAACGATCAATGTCGTAGGTATGCAATCCTGTCGTAGGCTCATCTAGGATGTACATGGTGCGCCCCGTACTTCGGCGATGTAGTTCAGATGCTAATTTAACACGTTGAGCTTCCCCGCCTGATAACGTGGTAGCCGGTTGCCCTAACTTCATGTAGCCTAAACCAACATCAAGCAAGGTTTGAACCTTACGTTGGATTTTCGGTACATTTTTGAAAAACTCCACCGCATCTTCCACTGTTGTTTCCAGAATATCAGAAATGCTTTTGCCTTTATATTTAACCTCTAAGGTTTCACGATTGTATCGTTTACCATGACAAACCTCACAAGGAACATATACATCAGGTAGGAAATGCATTTCGATCTTGATAATGCCGTCTCCTGTGCAAGCCTCGCAACGCCCGCCCTTTACGTTAAAGCTAAATCGCCCTTTTTTATATCCACGTACTTTTGCTTCATTGGTGGAGGCAAACAGGTCACGAATATCATCAAACACACCTGTATACGTAGCTGGGTTAGAGCGTGGTGTACGTCCAATTGGTGACTGGTCAATATCAATTACCTTGTCCAAATACTCCAGGCCATTAATTCGTTTAAAATCACCAGGCTTGGCTTTTGCTCGATTTAGTTCACGTGCCAAAGCTTTTTGTAGAATCTCATTGATTAAGGTACTTTTTCCTGAACCAGAGACACCCGTCACAGCAACGAACACACCTAAAGGAATCTTGACGTTTACATTTTTTAAGTTGTTTTCTTTTGCCCCTTCAATAACCACCCATTTGTCGCAAGCCTCTCCATTTTGAGCAGGCTGACGTCTTTCAAGAGGAACAGGGATGAATTTGCGCCCACTTAAATAAGCTCCTGTTAGAGAATCAGGGTTTTCCATCACCTCTTGCGGGGTTCCTTCCGCCACAATCTGCCCACCATGAATCCCAGCTCCAGGACCAATATCAATAATGTAATCGCAGGCTAGCATCGTATCCTCGTCATGCTCTACTACGATAAGTGTATTTCCGAGGCTTGTCATATGCTCCAGCGTTTTGATCAAGCGAGCATTGTCACGCTGATGTAGACCAATACTTGGCTCGTCCAAGATATACAATACTCCCATTAGACTAGAACCAATTTGTGTAGCTAATCGTATCCGTTGAGCTTCTCCACCTGATAAAGTTCCTGCGGCTCGACTTAATGTCAAATAGTCAAGACCTACATCAATGAGGAAATTCAGTCTTGCTTTAATCTCTTTTAGGATCATATGAGCGATCTTTACATCCTTCTCGCTTAATTCAACTTGATCAAAAAATTGATGAGCATCGACAATAGATAGACCGGTTAGCTCTGATATATTACGTTTTCCGATCAAAACAGCAAGACTTTCTTGGCGCAATCGTTGACCCCTACATACTGGACAAGCCTTTTGCCCCATGAACTCTTCAATTTGTTCTCGTATATAATCAGAGCTAGTTTCTAGATGACGTCTCTGTAAGTTAGGAATCACACCTTCAAATGCCACTGTTGCCTCACGCACTTGACCAAATTCATTCTCATAGCGAAATTGAATTTTTTCACCTTTGCTACCATATAAAACGATCTGCATTTGTTCTTCTGGCAACTCTTCCACTGGCACATCTGTAGGAATGCTAAAGTGGCGGCAAGCTGATTCTAACAATTGCGGGTAATAGGTGGAAGACTTAGGCTCCCATGCTGCTATAGCACCCTCTGATAATGTTTTAGTAGAATCGGGAACGACGAGATCAGAATCAACTTCCATCCGCACTCCCAATCCATCACATTCCGAGCAGGCTCCATACGGACTATTAAAAGAGAAAATTCGTGGTTCCAACTCGCCAATAGAGAATCCACAGATTGGGCAAGCATGCTTCTCACTAAACAATAGTTCTTCCTGATCAATTACATCGACAATTACCTTGCCGTCCGCCAAACGCAAAGCTGTTTCCAAGGAATCAGCAATACGTGTCTGTGAGTCAGGTTTAACAACAATCCGATCTATTACAACTTCAATACTATGCTTCTTGTTTTTTTCCAAACTAATCTCTTCTGATAAATCTCGAACTTCCCCATCTACACGCACGCGTACATACCCTTGTTTGCGGATATCTTCTAATAGCTTTACATGCTCTCCTTTACGTCCTTGAACTAAAGGAGCGAGAATTTGCATACGTGTTCGTTCCGGAAATTCCATCACACGATCTACCATTTGTTCGATCGTTTGTGAACTGATTTCTATTCCGTGAGTAGGGCAAACGGCTTTACCAATACGTGCATATAACAGACGCAAATAATCATAGATCTCCGTCACTGTTCCTACAGTAGAACGTGGATTGCGACTTGTGGTCTTCTGATCAATAGAAATAGCCGGTGAAAGACCATCGATTGAATCTACATCAGGCTTATCCATTTGTCCTAAGAATTGACGAGCATAAGCAGACAATGACTCGACATAGCGACGTTGTCCTTCTGCGTAGATCGTATCAAAAGCAAGTGACGATTTTCCAGAACCAGATAGTCCCGTTAAAACAACAAATTTATCTCGTGGGATGACGACATCTATGTTTTTTAAATTATGAGCGCGTGCACCTTTCACCACGATCCGATCTAATGGCATGTATTTCACTCCCTACAGGTCTGCTTTCAGCTCCAATATCAAATCACGAAGCTCTGCTGCACGTTCGAACATAAGATTGCGTGCCGCTTCCTTCATTTCCTCTTCCATTCGTTCGATGACTAAAATGCGATCTTTTTTCGGCATCTTCTTTACATCCAAGTGTGGTAGATAATCAGCTTTCTCCTCTGCCACTCTTGTTGCTTCAATAACTCCTCGAACCGCTTTTTGAATCGTTTGTGGCGTGATACCGTGTTTTTCGTTATAAGCAATCTGGATGTTACGACGACGTTCTGTTTCTTGAATGGCTTTCGTCATAGAATCAGTCATTTTGTCAGCGTACATAATAACGCGACCCTCTGAATTCCGCGCAGCACGCCCAATTGTTTGAATTAATGACCGTTCATTGCGCAGAAAGCCTTCTTTATCAGCGTCTAAAATCGTAACTAACGAGACTTCCGGTAAATCCAACCCTTCCCGCAACAAGTTAATACCCACCAACACATCAAATTCACCCAATCGTAAGGAGCGTAAAATCTGCATGCGCTCAATCGTCTTGATATCAGAGTGAAGGTAACGGACTTTAATACCAATCTCCTTCAAGTAATCGGTTAGGTCTTCTGACATTTTCTTCGTAAGCGTCGTTACCAAAACACGCTCGTCTTTAGCAATGGTTGCCTGAATTTCACCGATTAAATCATCAATTTGACCTTTTATCGGACGAACTGTAATAGTTGGGTCAACTAGACCCGTCGGACGAATGACTTGCTCCGCCATTTTAGGTGTATGTTCCAGTTCATATACTCCCGGTGTAGCCGAAATATAGACGGCTTGCGTTAGTTTCTTTTCAAATTCCTCGAACTTAAGTGGGCGGTTATCACGTGCTGACGGCAAGCGGAAACCATGCTCCACCAGTACGTCTTTGCGCGCTCTATCGCCATTGTACATCCCGCGTATTTGCGGCAGAGTCATATGCGACTCATCTATAACCATCAAGAAATCGTCTGGGAAGTAATCAAGCAATGTATATGGGGGATGACCTTCTGGTAACCCAGTCAAATGACGGGAATAGTTTTCAATTCCTGAGCAAAAGCCCATTTCAAGCATCATCTCTATATCGTATCTCGTACGCTGTTCTAGCCGTTGGGCTTCCAACAGTTTGCCTGCTGCCTGAAATTCTAGCAAGCGTAATTCTAGCTCCTGTTCAATATTCTCAACAGCCTTCTTCAATTTTTCCTCACGGGTAACAAAGTGGGAGGCAGGAAAAATCGCTACGTGATCTCGATTGCCCATAATCTCACCAGTTAATACATCAATCTCCGTAATGCGCTCAATTTCATCACCAAAAAACTCTACTCGTATTGCCTGTTCACTGCGCGACGCCGGGAATATCTCCAGCACGTCTCCTCGAACACGAAACGTCCCACGAGTAAAGTTAATATCATTGCGATCATATTGAATATCTACCAAACGATGCAAAACCTCATCTCTGCTTTTTTCCATGCCCGCACGCAGAGAAAGCACCATTTCTCTATATTCAATCGGGGAACCTAAACCATATATGCAAGAAACGGAAGCTACAATGATAACATCCCGTCTCTCTAATAACGAACTAGTTGCTGAGTGACGTAATTTATCGATCTCATCATTTACACTTGAATCCTTTTCAATGTACGTATCCGAATGAGGAATGTAGGCTTCCGGTTGATAGTAATCGTAGTAACTAACGAAGTATTCTACCGCATTATTTGGGAAAAATTCACGAAATTCTGCTGCCAGCTGAGCAGCCAACGTTTTATTATGAGCCATGACTAGCGTAGGTTTGTTCACCTGAGCAATCATATGAGCAGCTGTAAAAGTTTTACCTGTTCCGGTAGCACCCAGCAGGGTTTGATGGCGCTTGCCTGCCTTTATCCCTTCCACCAACTCCGCAATAGCAACAGGCTGATCACCTGATGGCGTATACTCCGAAACTAACTCAAAACGATCCACGGTCCCCTCATCCTCCTTTATATATCCTATCCTTCATTATAGCACAATCATTTAACATCCAAGCAAAAAATCGAACGTTTGTTTGTCTATTCGTTATAAGTGATTTTACCGATAATAAAGAAAGATAGCAAGTCTATCTATCTGATAATTTTTACCCATTTGGGAGGAAAATGAATGCCGACCAACAACATACAAAACGCGACACCTAAGTCCTCAGTACAACAGGAATATAGTTATGGCGATAAACGTGAATTCTCTACTGGTTTAGATAGCGAGGCTTTTATGAAGCTGATGATTGCCCAGCTAAAAAATCAGGACCCGATGTCACCAATGGACAACTCACAATTCATGATGCAAACCGCTATGATGACGATGGTAGAAAAAGTGTCGAATATAGAAAAGCTCATGAAGGAATCAAATAGTAGCTTATTAAACGTAAAAGAGTACGAGCAAATAATCGGTAAAAAAGCGACCTATGAAGTGGCTCGTAAAGATCCGGATACTGGAAGACAGTACGTAACAACAGCTTCTGGTGTAATTGACGGTGTAAAAATGGTTGATGGTAAAATTCGGTTCTTGGTGGGCGACGATATTATCTCCCAACAGCAAATTCACGGCTTAGAATCGCTAGTTTCTCAATCTGGCGTTGACCAAACTCTAAAATATGCCAATATGATCGGTTATAAAGCTACTTATATGGAACAGGTAAAAGACGAAGACGGCAAAGAAACGTCAAAAGAAGCAACAGGCGTCATTCAAGCAATCAGCATGAAAAATGGCTTAGTTGAATTTATTTTAACTGACGGCAAAAAGATTAAGTCTACGGATATCGTTGGGCTTGAAGTAGTAAAACCAGAACTAGAACCAGAACCAGAGGAAGAAGTAAAACCGCCTTCTGAGCCAGGGGATACAGATGGTACTGGTGAAACAGATGGAAGCGGCGAAACGGATGGCTCCTAAAATCCTGATGGTTCTGAAACTCCTGATGAACAAGAAAAACTCACTACCTAAGAATTGATAAGAACAACAAAAAACTTCTTTTCAAAAGACAAAGATGACCTCACTAAGTAGCTTGAGGTCATCTTTTGTTTTTCATGCTTGCTTCAATGAAGTCTTATCTATCCCAATAGTCTTCTATACATGTTCTGCGGTTAGTCGCTGCTCCATACTAAGAACACCATTAATTTTGTAATAAGGAATCTGATCTGGGTGTTCCATGCTTCTGGCCAGCTCTTCCTGCTCCCATTTTCTTAATATCTGCGCAGCCTCTTCCATTCTAATTCCTGCCCCGTAAGCAAATTCATGTATGGTCAACGCTCCGCCCTTTTGCTCTGCTACCTGAAAGCCCATTCTCTCCATTCGTTCTGACTCGGTCGATACTCGAGAAGCGATCGTGCCAAGAGCAAGTAAGAAAATGATCCCCCATGCAATTCCAAACATCCACATACCATACCTATCAGCAACATAACCTCCCACCCCACTTAGTAGACAGGCTAGCCTGGTGTATTGCATAAATTGAATGATCAGTTTATTACTGTGTTCCATAGGTGAGAAAAAGGAATGATTCTGATTAATAACCGATTGATCTGTTATCTCTGGAAAATAATATAGTATAGAGCCATCATCTAACGTATGAATAGATGCATATCTATTTTTGATAAAGATATCCTTCTTTTTCAAAAATGTAACCCATGATATCTATCTCTCTCATTCACTTCATGGTCTTGTTACTCTGAACATAGCTAGAAATGCCCAGCAGAATAAAAAAGCTAAGGGAAACAGACGTAGCTACAATATATATTTTTGCATGTTCAAGGATATAATGTTTATCTACAAGATCAAATAGTACAATGAGCAACACAAGTAATACCTTAACAAGAATATTTCCTGCTGTAAAAAAACGAACCACTTTGTTTTCACGTATAGATTCAGGTACTATGACGTTTAACAGCTGAGCATGATTCTTTTTAGTCATCTGCTTCTGATTTTCGTTCCAGTTATCTTCATCATCCCAATCATCGTCTTCGTCTTCATCTTCTTCATCCCATTCATTGTCACATTCATCATCATTCTCCTGATCACTATCCTGATTAGATCGCTCCAACGATTGTAATATGTAAGGGTCTAAATGATATATAGTTCCACTCTCAGTATTAATAACACTCATAAATACTCCCTTTTCCTCTAAATCCCTTACTATTCTGTCACATTCATCTAGACGTAACGAAGATTCTAAAGAAAATAACGGGATAGATAATCTCCCATTATGCCTACCTGCAATAGACAAGGCTAATGCTTCACAACTAGATCGATATTCTCTTTTAAGTAAACGTTTTTTTCGAATAGAGAAAGCTAGGAAAACTATGGTTATTATACCGATAAGGACGGCGATAAAAATAGCATTTTCTTGGATTTTTCTAAACGTATAGACAATTGCTAGTATGGTAGAAAGATTTGAACCTCTCACGGCTGAAGCCACGAGATTCCTAAGTACGGAAACCTAACGGTTTCTAATTGATTAGGCGATCCCCACAGTTCCTGTGGTTAATGCGATTATGCAGTCAATAGTCTTTTGCCTTCGGCTAGAATGTTCAAACTTGCGTTTACGTCTCTGTCCCATTCGCTGTGGCAACTTGGGCACGTCCATTTACGCAAATTCAGGTTTTTAACCTCTTTGTTTTGGTATCCACAGCACGAACAAATCTGAGAGGAAGCAAATGTTTTTCCTACTGCAACGACAGTGCGACCATACCAGGATGCTTTGTATTCAAGCATGGTTCTGAACTGATACCAAGACACTTCGCTAATGGCTTTGGCTAACTTGTGATTCTTCATCATGTTTGATACCTGCAAATCTTCAATCGCAATGATGTCGTGGTTTTTGACAATATGCGTTGAAATCTTTTGCAAATAGTCTGTTCGTGCATTTGCAATCCGTTCATGGATTCGAGAAACCTTAATCCGTTGCTTATTCCAATTTGAGGAACCTTTCACACGTCTGGAAAGGATGCGTTGTTCACGAATTAGTTTTTGTTCCATATTCCGCAGGAATTTTGGATTTTTAAATACTTCTCCATTGGATAGAATAGCGAAATCTTTAAGTCCAACGTCAATCCCGACTTCTTTGTTTGTTTTCGGCAATTGTTGTACATCTGTTTCTACTAACAACGAAACAAAGTATTTGCCAGAAGGATTACGTCTGATTGTAGCGTTTAAAATACGCCCTTCCACTTCTCTTGATTTTGCAAAGCGAACAAGACCAAGTTTTGGGAGTTTGATTTTATTTTCTACAATCGCCATATTTCCGTTCGTGTGTTTGGTTGTATAGGATTGAACCTTGTTCTTTTTGCTTTTGAAACATGGTGCATCATTTTGTTTTTTGAAAAATCGTGAAAAGGCGTCTGCAAGATTCTTTAAAGACGATTGAATAGCTATGCTATCTACTTCTTTGAGCCAAGTTAATTCTTTTTTCAGATTAGGTAGTTCGGAAGAACACGTTCCATATGACAATCTATTACCTGTCTCATTGTACGTATCGTTCCACTTAGCCAAAAAGTGATTGAAAACGAATCGACTACATCCAATCGTTTTAGCAATGAGAACTTCTTGTGCCTTGTTGGGAAATATACGGAATTTGTATGCTTTGTTCACTACCATTGATCTCACCTCACTTTCTGATTTTGAATGTATTGTCGTATTTGTGCTTCTGTGTGTTCGCTAACCGTTGCCACAAAATAAGAAGGATTCCAAAGATTCCCACCCCATAGCTTCTTTTTAAGCTGGGGAAACTCTTTAAATAGCAACCTTGCCGAAACGCCTTTTAACGCTTTGATGATACTCGGAATTGAATGTTGCGGACTACAATCAATCATGAGATGAACATGATCACAATCACTTTCGATTTCTGAAATCGTGAAATCATTGTCTGTAGCAAGCTGATTCAGTATTTCTTTTAATCTTGTATCTACATCTCCAAGCAACACTTTATGGCGATATTTTACACACCATACAATATGGTATTGGATAGAGTACACATTTCCCCTACCATGTTTAACTTCTGCCATGTTATTCACCTCAATGATAGGATAGCACATGTCAAAATTTTTTCAAATTATTCTGTTTAAATATCAGCGTTTTTATTGATCACCAAGTCAACATATGTCGGACAATTAACATGTCAGAAGACACGCTTTGCCCGAAGCCGATTCATCTCATGATTAAAATCACGAGTGTTCTCAGCTAATTCATAAAAATATAAAACCAAGTACAAATAAATCCTCTCTCTGTTGCTTCGTTCTTTCTGATTCTACGTCTCTTGTATAGATCGCCAATGATCCCATTCACCTCTTTATTATTCAAACCCAGGAAAATAAAAAAATAATATCTCCTGTCTGAGCCACACTTAGTTCTGCATATCCTTGCTTTTGTAGTTTCTGTAACGCTTCTATTGCCTGTTTAATAGTTAATTCAGTTTGGGCCGCTATATCAGATGGTGTGATATAACCTTTTCTGTTTTCAGCTATTGCTAGAATTTGTAGAATCATAGTGGATTCCGTATTCCAAAAAGGCTTTCTTTCCATGAACCCCTCATATCTTTGCTCCTCCCTTTCTAATTGCCACGGAATAATTGCAAGAAAACAAATGAGATAAGAAACCAACCAAACTGTAAAAGGGTCACTTTCAAATCCAATTAATGGAACTGACCAATACAAAAAAACCGAGTAAAGGACTGCCATACTTGTCCTTTACTCGGGTAATACATGATGTTCTAACTTCTATCTTCTAAATTCCAAGCTCGTGCTCTCCTTTAGACTTATTCTTCTTACCTCCATGTAAACCAATCTCTTGCATTGAAACAAAATGTGTTGTCCGCTCATCTGGTACCACAATAATGCCAAGCTGATGGTGTTGTCCAGCATAGATGGCACTCTGCGTAAATTTGATTTCATTATCTAGCGTCAGTACTTCCATTTTACAAAAGGCAGGATTGGCCTGTAGCGCTGGATATAAATCTTCCTTACTAGAGATTGGATGCCCATTTACCTTGATGATCACTTCGCCAATCCTGATGCCCATTACCTCTGCTGGTGTCCCTGGAAGAACAGCCATCACTTTCAATCCTTTACTAGCAGGAACATAGTAAGGAGGTAGCTTTTCTTCTTGCCGTGAACTTAACCATCCCAACCATTCATGTCCAAAAAACGCGAATAAAGCAGCTCCATAAACAAGAGGAGGTACGACTACAGCTGCATAGCTTATTCCAAGCAAAATGAATGAGTAGAGAAGTAAATGCTTGGATAGAGAGTCCGCTTTTGCTTGAGGTGTTCTCGTTTTAGTAATGGCAGAAAAGCCCGTAACTGCTGGCAAAAGTAGCATCCCTAGTGAAGCCATTGCCCAATCTAGGGAAAATAAGGGCCAACCTGAAAATAAAGCAGGTATAGTATATACCCCTTCTGTCACAGGGGTCAGTACAATCACAGGTGTTAACCAAAAAGAGTGAAGTTGATAGGCACCTACAACTCGTCCGCGTTTACCTTCTACAAACAGCGGAGATGCATGTCTACCTCCATGGCTTCTAATAAACCATGCTTCTACGATATGTAATAGGGCTACTAAAGCTAAGATCGGTGCTGGATTAGCGTGAGCGAACCATCCCCAAACTTTGTCAACACCGGAAATCTCACCTGCGATAGGAAATAATTTTGCAATCCCATGTAAACCAGTAAAAATAGCTGTTCCATATGCCAAACAGAGAAATCGAAATCTAACAAAGGCAAGTAATAGGGCAATACCCCAGACGATCCACATATCAGATACCTGAATGAAAATCCCTAGTAATCCAGCTACTACACTCACAAATAAACCACCTATAACCCCCAGGCCAACGGAACGAAGGGTCTGTGCTAATGGCGATTGAATTCGTACGGAAAACAGTTGACGCTCCCATAGCATTTGTTTGCGATAATGCAAATAGATAAATATGAGAAACGCATATAAGAGCGGATTTAACAGAAAATGTACCAATGCGTACAAATAGTTACTTATAAGGTCCCAGAGCACAGTCAATTTTCTCCCCCCTCAAAAAATATATAGAGCTCTCGGCGACTCCCAAGCCTCTAGTGCCGGCAAGTGCTATAACCACGTAAAAAAGAACCACGACCGTTTTGTTCGTGGTTCTTACTTTCTACAGAATAGAAAGGTTTCCCTGCTTTTCTTATGTGGATTATTTTCCCTTAGACTGTGAAGTTATTTCCATTGCTTGTTGCAATTGGCGATCATTTTTCGGATCTTTCATCACTTTAATTAAAGCTGTTTGCATCACAACACCGGTGTTTTGATCCACTTTTCCTGTAGCTTCTAGATTGTGCGTCTGTTGGAACTTTTTCACAGCTGTTTCTGTTGAAGCGTCATAGTAGCCATCCATGCGATCTGGTTTTAATTGCAAACCTTCAAGAATTAACTGTAGGTTCTTGACTTCCAAACCGTTCATATCCCGTGATAATACCTTATCATGCGGAAGCTGTGTTGCTTTGAAATAATCTGGCTGAGTGACAGCTACATTTGGTTGAATTCCTTTTTTATGAATCCATTCCCCTTTTGGTGTTAGCCATTTAGCAATAGTGAGCTTTAATTGGCTCTTATCGTTCATTTCCATTGTGTTCTGAACGGTACCTTTACCAAACGTTTTTTCACCCACCAATTTTGCATCTGCACTCTCAGAAAGAGCACCCGCTAAAATTTCAGAAGCACTAGCTGACCCTCCATCAATTAAAACAGTAATAGGATATGGTTTTCCTTTATCTGCTTTGGAGTAGAACGTTTCTACTTGCTCATTATTGTTTCCATAAGAGATTTCAACAATTTTTCCCTTGTTAGGAATCAAGCCTTCACTGATACTTGTTGTCGCCTTTAGATAGCCACCTGGGTTACCACGAACATCAATAATTAGTCCTTGAATTCCCTTTTTCTCTAGTTCAGCCAATTCTCTATTAAAATCGTCAGCTGTAGCACTAGCGAAGGAGGTAATCTCCAATTTACCGATCTTTTTACCGTTGCTCTCTAGCATAGAGCTATAGACTGTCTCGATTGGAATATCATCTCGAACAATCACGACAGTAATCGGCTCTGGATGCCCTGCACGGAAGATTTTAAGGGTAGCCTTCGTACCTTTAGGACCACGAATTTTGCTAACCGCTTTATGCAAATCTAAGCCTTCCAAAGATTCGCCATTAACACTAAGCACCTGATCGTTTGGACGTAGTCCCGCCTTTTCCGCCGGGGAGGTTTTTATAGGTGACACAATGGTAAGCTTACCATCTTTCATTGTTACTTCTGCACCAATTCCTTCAAAAGAGGAATTGAGAGAGGCATTGAATTCTTCTGCTGCCTTAGGATCCATATAGTCTGAATACGGATCATCCAACGCAGAGATCATGCCATTGATGGCACCCTCCATGAGTTTGTCATCAGCTACCTCATGCACGTAACGCGATTTAATTATTTTATATACTTCCTGTAGCTTGGCAAAGTCTTTTGATGAACCTTGTCCATTACCAAGGGAGAAAAGACCGTTGCTTCCGCCGGCCACCGCTGCATTTGTTGCAGAGCTTAACGGAACTGTCTTCACAGCAATTACAGTTAAGAGACTGCTGGTCAACATACCAGCTAGCACAAGAGCAAGCACCTTGCGTCCGTTCCATTTCATACTATACACCATCCTTTTTGTCTGCCATGGAAAAGCTATGCAACTAGTGTATGCAAAGTGGACCTACAATATTTGTGGGAATCCTAGCGGATGTAAGGTGCTGGATCAACCGGTCGGTTATTTTTGTACACAGTGAAATGCAAATGGTTACCAGTTGAACGTCCAGTGGAGCCTACTTCTGCAATCTTTTCACCACGTTTTACCGCCTGACCAAGCCTAACCATAATTCCGCCCTCACGAATATGTCCATATAACGTACTGATTTCATTATTGTGCTGAATAACGACTGCATTACCATATCCACGCATGGTTCCAGCAACAATAACGATGCCATCTTCGGCCGCTTTAATCGTTGTTCCTCTCGGCGCCGCCATGTCTAATCCATCGTGTCCCGCGGTTTTACCTGTGAATGGATCTGCTCGATAACCAAACGAGGAAGTAAGAACAAACGAATCAAGCGGAACTCCCAATTTTCCACCTGTGTAATTACTTACACTGCTTAAGTTGCTCTTTTCTAATAGTTTAGCAGATTCTGCTTGAATCATCGCTCTCATTTCTTCCTGTGCTTCCGCTTCGATTTCCAAGAGAGTCGATTCTTTCTTCTTAAGTTCTGCTTTAACGACGACACTGCGATTATATTGTCGATCCAGTTCCTCTTTTAAATCTTCGCTTTTTGAAAACATATTTTTATAGGAAGCAAGTAAATTATCCACGTCTTTCTTCCGTTTTTCAATGGTTTGTTTATCCTTTTTGTTCTCTTCCAAAATACGGTTATCCTGTTCCACGATTAACTTCATTCCATGCATACGTGTTAACAAATCACCAAAATCAGAAGAACCCATCAAAACGTCCAGATAGGATACTTTCCCTCGCTTATACATCGCTTTGACACGTGTCTTTAATAAATCATCACGCTTTGCCACCCGATCTACAGCAGAATCTAAGTCTTCCTGTGCTACCACTGCTTTCTTAGCGGTCACGTTGATATCTTTATCCAGCTTGTCCAGCTTTTGTTGTGTTTCTTCCCGCTTCAGATCGATGGAGAATAACTCATGATCTAAATTTTTCTGCTCGCTTCTCACTGTATTAATTTGACTCTTAATATTATTGACCTGATTTTGTTGTTTCTTTTTCTCTGATCTGATTTGTTCTAGCTCACGATTAATCGTTTGTAAAGATTTCTTGCTGGCATACCCCGCAGGAGCAGGCGATAATCCCCATGCCAGCATACTGGTCGCTAAAACAGTAAGAATGAGGTTATTCTTTTTCATTCCATTGTGACCTCCCATAGCCTTATTCTATCAATTGCTCTAACATTTACACTTTCAAGAATTTGCGAACGGAAAGCATACTTCCCCAAATTCCAATGAAGGCACCAATTCCCATCAACAGCAATCCTACCTGATAAGCAAACGGGTCCATTGGCAATAACGGAAGCATCGAGCTATACATACTGGCATGTATTTCTTGCAACAGATAGTAGTAACCTATTGAAAGTATGGTAATAGGAATAATCGCTCCCATCACACCCATAAACAGACCTTCAACAAAGAAAGGCCAACGAATAAACCAGTTGGTTGCTCCAACTAACTTCATAATCTCAATTTCGCGACGACGTGCAACAATCGTTAATTTAATGGTATTAGCAATGAGGAACATTGCTGTGAAAGCTAACCCAATAATAAAGAAAATCCCCACGTTGCGCATAATATTGGTAGCAACAAACAAATTGTTGACCGTATCTGCCCCATAGTCGACATCTTCAATATGTTCCATCTCTTTGACTTGTTGAGCGACAAAATCTACATCTTTTGGTTCTTTGGTTTTAACAACCAGTGTATCTGGTAGTGGGTTTTCTTTTTCCAAGCCATCCAGAAGCTTGCCATTCTCACCTAGTTGTTCCCGTAAATCCTTTAACCCCTGATCTTTAGGAACATATGTAACGGTATCTACAGCAGGTAGTACCTTCACTTGTTTTTGTAAGTTCTCTGCTACCGCTTTATCAGAAGTAACATCCATGAATACACGTATTTCAACTTGATTTTCAACCAATTTTGCCATGTGGTTTACGTTTAAAGCGAGTAATAAGAATACACCTAATATCAATAAAGTAATGGTTACGGCACTGACCGAAGCAAAAGTCATCCAACCATTCCGCCCCAGATTCTTTACCCCTTCACGCACATGGCGACCATATGTACTAATCTTCATAACCGTATTCCCCTCTCTGTTCATCGCGGGCAATTTCACCAGCTTCAATCGCGATGACACGGCGGCGAATCGTATTAACAATCTCACGGTTATGTGTTGCCATTACAACGGTAGTTCCACGCTGATTGATCTCTTCAAACAAACGCATAATATCCCAAGAGGTCTCGGGATCAAGGTTACCAGTAGGCTCGTCCGCAATAATAATACTTGGATTGTTAACGATAGCCCGCGCCAATGCCACACGTTGTTGCTCCCCACCCGATAATTCTCCTGGTAGCATTTTTGCTTTATGCTTTAATTTCACAAGACCAAGCACATCTAGAACGCGAGGCTTGATAGCTTTCTTATTCGCCTCTATTACTTCCATCGCAAATGCAACATTTTCAAATACCGTTAAAGTTGGCAATAGTTTAAAATCCTGAAAAACAACACCGATACTTCGGCGCACATTTGGTATCTGTTTCTCTTTAATACGACTTACATTAAATCCGTTTAAAAAGATTTGCCCTTTTGTCGGCCGCTCTTCGCGATACATTAATTTAATAAAGGTAGATTTACCTGCACCACTCGGTCCTACAACATAGACAAATTCACCCTTATCAATTTTTACATTAATCCCCTTTAGCGCATTAGTGCCATTGGGATATGTTTTCCAGACATCATACATCTCGATCATCTAAATCACACCCTACTATCGGTTATGTTCTTGAGGCATCAGAAAAAGACAAAAAATACTAGCATCTGATCACTTTTTCTATTATACCACTGAGTTTCTTTGTTGTTATCCCCTAATTATCGCATTTCTTGTCGTCAAAATGGAAAAAAACAACAAAAAAATGTGAGCTTGTACCCACATTTTTATATTGACATCTATTTTTTTACTTTTTTGACATATGGTAGTGTTAAGTGAAAACTAGTCCTCTCTCCTCCATTTCTGTAGAATAAGAATGTATAACACTTTGCCACTTATGTAAGGAGGCTTTTGCTACATGAATAATTTTGTGTATCACAATCCCACTCAGCTTATTTTTGGAAAAGGTCAACTAAGCCAATTATCTAAGAAGATTGAGACACTAGGAAAAAATATTCTGCTGGTATACGGTGGCGGGAGCATTAAAAAGACGGGTTTATACGATAAGATTATAGCCATCTGTGCCGAGCAAGGTAGTAACGTCACGGAGTTATTCGGCGTTGAGCCAAATCCTCGACTCCATACCGTCAAAAAGGGTATTGATCTTTGTCACAGTAATCAAATTGATTGGATTTTAGCAGTAGGCGGCGGAAGCGTGATTGATGCTGCCAAAGCAATAGCAGTAGGTGCTGTCTATGATGGCGATGTCTGGGATTTCTATACGCAAAAAGCCAGAGCAAAGAAGGCCCTTCCTCTTGGTACGGTCCTCACCTTAGCTGCTACCGGCTCTGAAATGAACATGGGTAGCGTCATCACCAATTGGGACACAAAAGAGAAGCACGGGGCAGGTACAACGTTCCCACACTTCTCTATTTTAGATCCTGAGCATACCTTTAGCGTTCCGCGTGATCAAACTATTTACGGCATATGCGATATCATGTCACATGTATTTGAACAGTATTTCTCACATACGCCTGAAATTCCATTGCAAACACGCATTGCTGAATCCATTTTAAAGACAGTCATCGAAAATGCAGAACGTGTCTTACAGCATCCTGAAGATTTTGATGCCAGATCACAATTACTTTACGCTGGTACCATGGCTTTAAATGGTACGTTAGCGATGGGCGTTACAACTGACTGGGCTACACATGGCATCGAGCATGCCGTCAGTGCCGTGTATGATATTCCACACGGTGGGGGACTTGCAATCATCTTCCCTAACTGGATGAGATATGTATATAAAGAAAATCTAGACCGATTCAAGCGTTTCGCAACAGAAGTATGGGACGTAAATCCGTCAGGAAAAACAGACGAGGAGATTGCCTTAGAGGGTATCTCGAAATTAGAAGCCTTCTTTACTCAAATCGGAGCACCTCGTCGCTTGGCTGATTATAAGATTACCGATGAACTCCTTGATCTCATGGCAGAAAAAGCTGTGCCTTTTGGACCAATTGGCGCTTTTAAACCACTTCAAAAAGAGGACGTGCGGGAAATTTTGCGCATGAGTTTGTAAAGATGAAATAAGTCCCCTGCTTCCGCTCATTCGTTGGAAAGCAGGGGACTATCTCAACTACACTACAGGTGATTTAATGTCCACCAGGGCTTCCACCATAACCTTCTGACTATGTGTTGCCACCCAAGCTTTGTTTTCTTTTCCTTGCTGCTGATAATATTGAATCTGCTGTTCGACCTGTTGCTTGGCAGTTCCACCTAATACATTACGTGCATTTACTACCGTATCAATATCTAGTGCTTGGTACACATCCTGCTCGATAAGTGGGGAAAATTCCTGAAATTCCTCTAAGGAAAGATCGAGCAGATACTTTTGACGCTCGATGCAATAGAGAACCGCATTCCCCACAATCTCATGTGCCTGTCTGAACGGAATTTGTTTCGTTACCAGATAATCTGCCAAGTCAGTCGCATTGGAGAAATCCTGCGTGACCGCCTTTCGCATCTTCTCTGTTTTTACCTGCATGCTGGCAATCATCGGCGTTAACAGAGCCAATGCACCGTGTAAAGTCTCCACTGTATCAAACATGCCCTCTTTATCTTCTTGCATGTCTTTGTTATAAGCGAGTGGTAATCCTTTTAGTACCGTTAACATTCCCATTAGATTACCATAGACACGTCCAGTCTTTCCGCGGACAAGCTCTGCTACATCAGGGTTCTTCTTTTGCGGCATAATGCTTGAACCAGTGCAAAACGCATCATCTAATTCAATGAAGGAAAACTCCTGACTGCTCCAAATAACTAGTTCTTCGCACAACCGAGAGAGATGCGTCATTAATAAGGAGGCATTCGCTAAAAACTCTACAATAAAATCTCGGTCGCTTACTGCATCCATGCTATTTTGATAAATCCCGTCAAACTGAAGCATAGAAGCAACAAATTGTCGATCTATCGGGAAGGTAGTTCCAGCAAGTGCCCCTGCTCCAAGGGGTAATATATTTACCCTTTTAAATGAATCCTGCATCCGTTCTAAATCACGTTGTAGCATGGACACGTATGCCATCAAATGGTAGCCAAACAGCACAGGCTGCGCACGCTGCAAATGAGTGTACCCAGGCATAACGGTCTCCAAATGATTCTGAGCCTGTTCCAATAAAGCTTCTTGTAAATACATGCTTAGCTCGATTATTTCCATCAATCTTTCGCGTAGATACAAATGCATATCTAGCGCTACCTGATCATTACGGCTTCTACCTGTGTGCAACTTGCCACCTAAAGGACCAATTTCTTCAATTAATAGTTTCTCAATATTCATATGAATATCTTCATGCACTATTTCAAATTGAACCTGCTTCCGCTCGATTTTTTCTTTTACCTGCTTCAGTCCAGCAATAATCTGACGTACCTCATCCATAGAAAGAATGCCACATTTCCCAAGCATCGCTACATGCGCCGAGCTACCTACAATGTCCTGACGCCATAGCTTTTGATCGAAAGAAATAGAGGCTGTATATTCATCTACAAGTTGATTGGTTGGTTTAGTAAAACGTCCTCCCCAGAGCTTCATGGCATGATCGCTTCCTTTGCTGTTTTCGTCGTAGACGTAGAAGCGTCATTAACAGAGTGACTTTCAAGCTCGGTATTGCTCAGGTTTATAGAAGTACCATTAATCTGTGAATATACTTTTGTTGGCAATCCCCACAATTTGATAAATCCAAGTGCTGCCTTATGATCGAATTGATCCCCAGAATTATAGGTAGCCAATTCGTGACTGTACAGTGACGCCTCTGATTTACGTCCGACGACGATAGCATGGCCTTTATGCAACTTGACACGAACAACGCCTGTTACATTTTGCTGGGTTTCTTTAATGAACGCTTGCAAAGCGGGACGGATCGGTGAATACCAGAGGCCCTCATAAATCACCTGAGCCATTTTTTGCTCCACGATTGGTTTGAATTGAGCCACTTCACGCGGTTGCGTCAAAAATTCCAGTTCCCGATGTGCTAAAATTAGCGTAGTAGCAGCAGGCGTCTCATACACCTCACGAGATTTAATACCTACTAAGCGATTTTCCACGTGATCAATCCGGCCGACTCCATGTTTGCCTGCGATCTTATTTAAAGCTAGAATGAGCTCAGCTAACGTCATTGCTTCCCCATTTAAAGCAGTTGGAACACCTTTTGTAAAACTGATCTCAATCTCTTCCGCTTGATCTGGCGCATTGTCAATCGAGGCAGTTAATTCATAAGCTCCCTCAGGTGGTGCAGCCCACGGATCTTCTAGAACACCGCATTCGCAGCTTCTACCCCAAAGGTTTTGATCGATTGAATAGGGATTATCCAGATTGATCGGGATTGGAATGTTATTCTTCTGTGCATACTCAATTTCTTCATCACGTGTCCAGCCCCATTCACGAACCGGAGCAACAATTTGAATATTTGGATTCAAAGCAGTAAAGGAAATATCGAAACGCACTTGATCGTTTCCTTTACCGGTGCAACCATGAGCCACAGCTACTGCACCTTCCTGTTCAGCAATCTCAATCAATATTTTAGAAATCAAGTACCGAGATAGAGCCGAAACCAGCGGATATTTGCCTTCATACATTGCATTTGCTTGTAAGGCTGGTAAAACATATTCATTTGCGAAAGCTTCCTTCGCGTCTACTACAATGGATTTATATGCACCGACTTGCATCGCTTTTTTTTGGACAAACTCTAGATCTTTTCCTTCTCCTACATCGAGGGCTACCGCGATTACGTCATAGTTATAAGTATCTTGCAACCATTTTATTGCTACAGAAGTGTCTAAACCACCAGAATACGCTAATACAATTTTCTCGTTTGCCATCGTATGTCTCTCCATTTCGTAGTGATTTTCTGGGTAATTATACATATTGTACTATATAATTACAGTATTTTCATATTAATTACAAACAATCTACATCACAGATGCTAGTAATGCTTTTTGTGCATGAAGACGATTTTCCGCTTCCTCAAACACAACAGAATGAGGGCCATCAATAATCTCTGCTGTCACCTCTTCACCTCGGTGCACAGGTAGGCAGTGCATAAAGATATAGGCAGAATCAGCTTTGGCTACCAGTGCTTTATTTACCTGATATGCCGCAAAATCTTTTAATCGTTGCTCATTTTCTTCTTCAAAACCCATACTGGTCCATACATCTGTGTAAATAACGTCAGCCTGATCAACAGCCACACTTGCATCATGAGTCATTAAAAATTTTCCACCATACTGTACAGCATATTCTTGTGCCTTTTGAACAATAGCTTCTTGCATCTCGTAGCCTGGAGGAGTAGCGACACGTACATCTAATCCAAGGATAACCGCTGCTAATACAAGTGAATTCGCCACATTATTTCCGTCCCCGATGAAAGCCAGTTTCATTCCCTGCAACTTGCCTTTGTGTTCTTGTATAGTTAAAAGATCAGCCAAAGCCTGACAAGGATGATACAGGTCGGTTAGCCCATTAATAACAGGTACGCTGGCGTGCTTTGCCAGTTCTATCACATCTTCGTGGGCATGGGTTCGAATCATGATACCATCTACATAACTAGATAAAATCTTAGCTGTATCTGAAATCGTTTCACCACGGCCTAACTGTAGATCTTTATCAGTCAAAAATAGACTGCTCCCTCCTAATTGATACATACCAACTTCAAAAGAGACACGAGTACGCGTGGAGGATTTAGTAAAAATCATCGCTAACGTTTTCCCAGCTAATGGCTGATATACCTTACCGCTTTTTTGCATGGCCTTGATTTGGCTGGCATAATGTAGTAGGCCAAGTATCTCTTCTCTATTCCACTCATCAATCTGTAGCGTACTTTTTCCTTTATAGTGAGATAGCTGAATGTCTGCATAGAGATCCAAGGTCTTCACAGGCTTCATTACTTTCGCTCCCCTTTTCTTGGCTTATTTGTAGATAGGCCACAAACGTCTCAACAACCGTGAACAACGTAATGCTATGTTGAACAGATAAGCTACGCAATTGAAACCCTTTGCGCTCTGCTTGATTTCCTTTTGTGGCGGTGATTAATGCCGTCTGGATTAGTCCTGCTTTCACCAATGCCGTATAATCACGTACTCCTTCACTTATTTGTGTAATTTCAATGCCATGGTTGGTCAAATAATGTGCCGTTCCTTCTGTGGCATAGATGTGAATGCCCATCTCTTTTCGTTCCTTGAGATAAGGTAGTACGCTTGCTTTGTCAGCATCGTTAAGCGAAAGAAATATCCCATCCCCACTAGTTAGCCATTTATTTGTTTGTTCCTTGTAGGCAAAGGCCTTGCCAAATGCTTCTGATAATGTTCTACCAAGACCTAGTATCTCACCTGTTGATTTCATTTCAGGTCCAAGTGAAGGATCTACACCAACTAGCTTAGTAGAGGAAAATACAGGTGCTTTGACAACAAAAAAGTCAATGTCTTGTGAAAGTCCTAGCAGATACCCCATCTCTGCCAAACGCTCCCCAAGAGAAGCTCTCACCGCCAGTTCCACCATCGGAATGTTGGTCACCTTGCTCGTAATCGGCACTGTCCGTGATGCACGCGGATTTACTTCTAATACATAAATGGTGGAATCCTTTAGTACGAATTGGATATTGATTAATCCAATGGCTTGCATTTCCTTAGCGATCCTCTTGGTATAATGCACCATAATCCGCTTCTGTTGGTCTGTGAGATGCTGAGCAGGAAACAACGCAATACTATCTCCAGAATGTACCCCTGCTTTCTCAACGTGTTCAAAAATTCCTGGGATTAACACGTCATAGCCATCACATACCGCATCAAGCTCCACTTCCATACCCGAGATAAATTGATCTATCAACAACGGAAAGCAACTTCTATCAACTTGTTCATGAATCCAGCTTTGCATAGCTGCACGTAGCTCGTTCTCATTATGCACAACCGTCATTCCCTGACCGCCAATGACATACGAAGGACGAAGTAGCACAGGATAGCCGATGCCATTAGCTACATGAATCGCCTCTTCAGTGGAATAGACACCTTTCCCCGGTATGTGAGGAATGTTTAGCGTTTGAAGCATCTGATAAAATAGCTCTCGATCCTCAACTCGCTTCATTTGTTCCAAAGAAGTTCCCAAAACTATCAGCCCCGCTTCTTCCAAAGCACCAGCCAAATTAATAGCAGTCTGCCCACCAAATTGAACAAGTACACCAGCTACTGCTTCTTGCTTAGCTACATGTAGCACATCTTCTACATGCAAAGGTTCAAAGTAAAGATGATCGGCAGTCTCGTAATCGGTACTCACTGTCTCTGGATTATTGTTGACTACGATGGCTTTCAGTTGCTGTTTTTGCAAAGCCTTAGCTGCATGAACAGAGCAATAATCAAATTCGATGCCTTGCCCGATACGGATGGGGCCAGAGCCTAGCACCAATAATTTTTTAGAGGGTAACGGTGCCACTTCATTCTTGCCTTGCCAGGTGGAATAATAATAAGCTGTCTCTGCCTCAAATTCTCCCGCACACGTATCAACCATGTTATAGACAGGCATGAGGCCCCATTTCTCACGTTTTTTCCAGATTTCACTTACAGGAACATTCATCATCCAAGCGATAGTCTGATCCGTGAATCCAAGCGCCTTACAATCGCTCAATTCCTCTATGCTCAACGTTTCAAAGCATGATTTCTCCAATCTTTTCTCCCAATGAATAATGTGCTCGATATGATCTAAAAAGAAAGAGTCAATCTCTGTTTTAGTGTGAATCTCCTGTACACTCATACCTCGGCGCATGGCTTCTGCTAAAGCAAATAAACGAATATCAGTAGCGGTATCCAGAGCCTTCTCCAACTCTTTTGCGGATAGGGACGCAACATCTTTTCTGTACAGGTAGTGACAGCCAATCTCTAAAGAACGAACGGCCTTTAACAAAGCGGCTTCAAAGGTTCGAGCGATTGCCATCACCTCGCCCGTTGCCTTCATTTGTGTTCCTAGATTACGATCAGCTAATGGGAATTTATCAAACGGCCAACGTGGAATTTTGACCACCACATAGTCCAGTGCTGGTTCAAAGCTAGCATAGGTATAGCCGGTGATTGGGTTTAGCACCTCATCCAAGTGATAGCCTAACGCCAATTTTGCGGCAATTCTCGCAATCGGATAGCCAGTCGCTTTAGAAGCCAAGGCAGAGGAACGGCTGACCCGTGGATTTACTTCAATCAAATAATAACGATCTGAATACGGATCCAACGCAAATTGAATATTGCAACCACCCACTACGCCTAACGCCCGAATCACCTTAGTTGAAACACTACGCAACATTTGATACTGACGATCTGTTAAGGTTTGAGAAGGTGCTACAACGATACTGTCTCCCGTATGTACACCAACTGGGTCCATATTTTCCATATTACAAACGATAATGCAGGTATCATTCTCATCTCGCATGACTTCATATTCAATTTCTTTCCATCCCTTTACACTTCGTTCCACTAACACCTGTTGGATAGGACTTGCCGCTAGTCCTTGCTCGGCAATCTGTCCTAGAGCCTGTTGATCAGCAGCAATTCCGCCCCCAGCACCTCCGAGTGTGTAGGCAGGACGTACAATCACTGGATAGCCAATCTGATTAGCAAAATGTAAGGCTTCCTCCACAGTACTCACTGTTATACTTTCAGGAACAGGTTCATTAATTTGTTGCATCATGCGTTTAAATAACTCGCGATCTTCACCATTTTGAATAGCAGTCAAGGGTGTCCCTAGTAAAGCCACCCCATAACGATCTAATACACCTGCCTCGGCCAATTCCACAGCTAGATTGAGTCCAGTCTGACCGCCTAGTGTTGGCAACAATCCATCTGGTTGTTCCTGTTGAATGATTTTCGTTACAGAAGCCACTGTTAACGGCTCCAGAAAGACTTTATCTGCAATCTGTTCATCGGTCATGATGGTAGCTGGATTATTATTCACCAGCACAACTTCCACGCCCTCTTCCTTTAGAGAAAGACACGCCTGTGCACCTGAATAATCAAACTCTGCTGCCTGCCCAATCACAATCGGCCCTGAACCGATGACTAGTACTTTATGAATGTGTTTCTGCTTAGGCATAATGCTTCGCTCCTATCGATTGTACGGACTCCACGAAGGACGTAATAATATGCGAGGTATCATCTGGTCCCGGATGAGCTTCTGGATGGAATTGGACACTCATTATTGGCAGGTAAGTATGTCGCATACCTTCCACACTGCCATCATTAACATTGCGGTAGGTTACAATTAGGTTTTGTTTATCTAACCCCTCTTCCTTCACCACATAGCCGTGATTCTGAGAAGTCATATATACTTTGCCACTTAACAGTTCTTTCACAGGGTGATTACTTCCTCGATGGCCAAAGGTAAGCCGTTCCGTCTGTCCACCAAACATCAGCGACAACACTTGATGGCCCAAGCAAATACCTAGCGTCGGCAATGTTCCCGCTAGTTTACGCCATTGCGGACAGTATTGTCGCAATTGCTCTGGATTACCAGGACCATTGGAGAAGACGATGCCATCTGGTTGCATTGTTTTAATCTCCTCGACACAAGTCTGATATGGTACCACCGTTACCTTGCAACCAAGCTTTAGCAGGGATTGCAGGATGGAGTGTTTCATGCCCAAATCAATGACAACAATATGCTCACCTTCTCCTCGATAGGTAATGGAGCGGGTTCTGGAAACATTAGCTACCGAGATTCGTTCCTCATGACGAAGCTTGTGCTGGACAATTTCTTCCGTTGTCATAGGTTGATCAGCGAGCACTCCATAAAGTAGGCCACCCTGACGCACCTTTTGTGTAATAGATCTGGTGTCCACTCCAGCTAAAATAGGAAAACCAAACTGTTTAGCAGCAGCATCTAAAGATAGCTGTGAACGGAAATGACTAGGCTTTTGACAAAGTTGGCTGACAACCATGCCTGACAGAGCAGGCTGAATGGACTCATGATCTAATTCATTAACCCCATAATTGCCAATCAATGGATAGGTAAAGGTGACGATCTGACCACAAAAGGAAGGGTCGCTCATCACTTCCTGATAACCGGTCATTCCTGTATGAAAAACCACTTCTCCGTATGAAGCGAGTGGGGCTCCGTATAATTGTCCCGTGTATACTTCTCCGTTCTCTAACGTAAGAAACCCTTTATTATTACTCTGTAAACACTTATCCACCACAGTCATCTCCTATCCTGATTAAATTCCGATCAATCTATTTTCATGAATATATATTCGTTATTTTTGTATAATAATACATTCACTCCAAAAAAAATGCAACGACTTTTCTGAATTAAATCAAAAATCATTGCATTTGCGTTTCTAATATGCGATTGTATCAAGCTTTTGTTAATTCCAGAATCTCTTTCAGCACGATAATTAATTGATCGATTTCTGCTTTTTGTATGACAAGCGCTGGCAATAACCGTATGACATTTGGACCCGCTTGTAATAGTAATACTCCTTTTTGCTGAGCCGTTTTTAAATAAGTGCCTACCTCACCATTCATTTCTATACCAACCATCAATCCTAGCCCGCGTACCCCTTTTATTTGATCGGAATATTGCTTTGCTAATTCTCCAAGAGCACCAAGCAAATACTGGCTCAGCTCTTTTACGTGGGGTAAAATATTCTGTTGTTCCATCTCCAAAAGTGTTGCCATTCCAGCTGTTGTAGCTAGCTGATTGCCACCAAAAGTAGTTCCATGCGAGCCCGGAGAAAAGGCAGCTGCTACCGCTTCCGTTGCTATCATTGCCCCAATAGGAAATCCACTCCCTAAACCTTTAGCCAATGTAACCACATCAGGGATGATTCCATAATGCTGATAGCTAAACCATTCCCCGGTTCGACCAATACCTGTTTGTACTTCATCTATCATGAACAAGATCTCATTCTGCTTGCACCAATCGTATAATTCAGTCACAAAGTCCGCTGATGCTGGATGTACACCACCTTCCCCTTGTACCAGTTCTAGCAATACCGCACACGTCCGGTTTGTAGCTGCTTTTTTCACTGCCTCTACATCCCCATATGGCACAGTGATAAAACCAGCGGGTAAAGGGGAGAAGCCCTCTTTCACCTTTTGCTGACCAGTAGCCGTTAATGTGGCTAGCGTTCTGCCATGAAAGGACTGTCCAAACGTAATGATTTCAAAACGATCCTCACCCTTACTTTTTTGTGCATAACGTCGAGCCACTTTAATCGCTGCTTCATTTGCTTCCGCACCGCTATTACAAAAGAAGACTTGATCCAATCCAGACAGCTCAGCTAGTTTTTGCCCTAACTCTTCTTGCAACGGCTGTTGCGTTAAATTAGAACTATGCCATAAGGTATCTAGCTGTTGATGTAATTTGGCTGTTACTGCGGGAGGACAATGCCCCAACGATGTTACGCCGATGCCTGAGGTACAATCTAAGTACATTTTACCTGTATGATCCCAGACCGTGGTACCGCTTCCTTTAGCAATCGTGACATCCCAACGTGCATAAGTATTCATAACATGCGTTTTTTCTGTATAAACTGTCATAACTCATCTCTCTCCTTTTTATCTATAAAAATTCTTCTGAAGCTAGGTTCTGTGAATCCTTTCCTCGTGAATTTTCTTCTGAAATGGAAGTACCCACTACCATTCCGTTTGCCAAACCATCTAGTGTCTCTACCTCTCCCTTACAAATCACAACTTCCTGGACTCCCTGTGCAAGTGCATCCAAAGCTGCTTGAACTTTCGGAATCATTCCACCTGTAATGATTTGGTTCTTCATCATTACATGGATATCCTCAGTCGTGACGGTTGGCATCAGTTGTTTTTCTCCTAGCTCATTCTCTGCCCAAATTCCTGGAACATCCGTTAACATCAGTAATTGTTTCGCACCTAGAGCAGATGCGATTGCCCCTGCCACTGTATCTGCATTGCAGTTATATCGCGTTCCACCATCCTCTGATACAGCAATTGGTGACACCACTGGGATATACCCGTTTGAAAGTAACAGTTGAAGTGGGGCTTGGTTTACCTCTGTAATTTTGCCTACCAATCCTAATCCATCAGCTTTCTGTTCGGCTTGCAACAAGGAACCATCTACCCCACTCAATCCCCACGCTTTTCCACCTGCATGCAATAGCTTCCGAACCACCGCTTTATTCGTTATACCACTTAGCACCATTTCGGCCGCTATCATGGTAGGTTCATCGGTAACTCGTAATCCGTTAGAAAAGATAGCTTCAATCTGCAATTGGTCTAGCAACTGATTTATCGCAGGGCCACCCCCATGTACAATCACAATAGACCTGCCTTCAGCTTGCATTCTAGCAAGCTTGTTGTAGAAAGATTCAGGCAATTGCTCCAGCATACTTCCACCACATTTGATTACCATAACCTCATTTAGCATCTAATAGTCTCCTATTCATATGTAGTCGACCTAGAATGCCTTACTTCATTCAAGGTCATTGATCATCATTACGGATATAGAGCATGTACAGGTAAACCCAACGTCTCTTCAAACCCAAACAACAAATTCATATTCTGGACTGCCTGCCCTGCGGCACCTTTAACCATGTTATCTATAACAGATAAAATGACAATGCGCCCCGTTCTTTCATCCAAATGAAGGGCTACATCGCAGTAATTTGTCCCAAGTACCTCTTTCGTACGTGGATAGGAACCAAAAGGTCTAACCCGAACAAAAGGGGCATGCTGATATGCATTTTCATAAAGCTCTTGCAAGCTTTCCACTATGTGAGCGACATCCTTACTTTTATCTAAACTAACATAACTAGTAGCTAAAATCCCTCTTGTCATCGGTACAAGATGCGGGGTAAATTGAATGGTTATTTCCTTCTTCGTCATATGCAAAATTTCCTGTTCGATCTCTGGCGTATGCTGATGCTGTCCTACTTTATAAGCATGAAAGCTATCGTTTAATTCACTGAAATGTACACCTAGTGAAGCCCCACGCCCAGCACCCGATACTCCTGATTTAGCATCAACAATAATGCTGTCGGGTTTAATCCACTCCGTTTGAAGAATGGGTAGAAGTGCAAGTAAGGTAGCAGTAGGATAGCAGCCTGGATTAGCAACTACCGAAGCTTCCCTCAATTTTGATTTGTTCCATTCTGGCAAACCATAGACAGCCTGTTGTAAAACACTTTCCGCTGCTGGCGATTTTTTATACCACTCTTTGTAAGCTTGAGGAGAGTGTAGCCTGAGATCACCAGATAAATCGATAACCTTCACTCCTTCCTTAATTAAAGCAGGTGTTATTTCAGCACTAACCCCAGCAGGCGTCGCTAAAAACACTAAATCATTCTCCTGAGCAATTTCCTCTGGTTGAATGCCCTTTAAAGCAGGTAAATCTGCACCCTGCAAATGAGGAAAATAATCCGTTAACGACTTTCCTTCTGCTGAACTAGAATATAGACTATGTATGTTTATCTCAGGATGTTGCAATAAGATACGAATGAGTTCAATACCACTATATCCAGTAGCTCCAATAATCCCAATACGTTTCATCGCTCTCACTCCTAGATTTTATGTATAAATATACATTTATAATAATAAAAGTTCAAACAGATTACAAATATTTTTTTGTATAAAAAGGATGAGACCCACAGGACCTCATCCAATTCTTCTGTCTATTTCTTTTCTGCTAACCAAGCTGCAATACTTTCTGCATCTTCACCTTTAGCCATATTGGCTGGCATGCTACCTTTTCCACTTTTAATGATCTCCAAAATTTCATCTTTACTGTATATACTACCTATTGTTTCCAAGGAAGGACCAGTTGCCCCTTTTAAGTCCACACCATGGCAGCCAATACAGCTACTTTGTTTAAATTTTTCTTCTCCTGCTGATGCTGTCGCTGTGTCTCCACTTGCCTGCTCTGCTGGTTTGTCAGGTGCTGGTTGCGACTGTTGTCCACCACAGGCGGTTAAGCCAACAGCAAGTGCTCCTACCATCAATACAGTTACTAAACGTTTCATTTTTTTGATTGCCTCCCTTTCTTTGCAACTAAAAATAGGTACAAACGATCAGCAGACTATATAGTCATTACCGTTTGTACCTGTGTTACTTCACTTGCATCTCTGTTTTTACCATTAGCTAAGCTACATCCAATTGGTGTAATTTGCTAAATGTAGTATATCATAGTAGTATGCGTTTTCTAAGAATTCTATATCAGTGTTCATAAGATTGTAAAACATTTTAGAAAAGAGCAATATATCAAAACTGTCAAATTAAAAAGAATCTACAAAAAGACATGAAAAAACGCTTTTGCATATTTGCAAAAGCGTTCGCTGTTCTTATATGGTGCCGAAGACCGGACTTGAACCGGTACGGGAATGCTCCCGACAGATTTTAAGTCTGTTGCGTCTGCCTATTCCGCCACTCCGGCACAAAAGTAAGAATAATTGGTGCGGGTGGAGGGACTTGAACCCCCACGGTCGCCCGCCAGAACCTAAATCTGGTGCGTCTGCCAATTCCGCCACACCCGCATCGTATGACTTCTATAGTCTAACATAGCAATCTAGGAAATGCAATACTTTTTCTGTTTTCTTTTTTATTCTGCTTATCTAGTAAGAGAGAGGCTGAAAAAATCTAGCATTCTTCAGCCCTCTCTGCTGATAACCTAGTAACTATTTTTTATTGTAATTGCGAGCGAAGATAGGCATCTATAAACGAATCAAGTTCTCCATCCATCACTGCTTGCACATTTCCTATCTCCATATTGGTGCGATGATCCTTCACCATGCTATACGGATGGAAGACATATGAGCGAATTTGACTGCCCCAAGCAATATCTTTTTGTTCGCCCTGAATCGAAGCAAGTGTCTTCTCTTGTTCCTGCTTTTGCAGTTCGAACAACTTCCCTAATAACATCTTCATAGCACGATCACGGTTTTTAATCTGCGAACGCTCTGCTTGACATGTTACAACCACACCAGTAGGCAAATGAGTAATTCGCACCGCTGAATCCGTAGTGTTGATATGCTGTCCGCCTGCACCACTAGCACGATAGGTATCAATTTTTAAATCTTCAGTTCGGATATCGACTTCTTTATCGTTCTCAATCTCTGGTAACACATTACACGAAACAAAAGAGGTATGGCGACGCCCTGAAGAGTCAAACGGCGAGATACGCACTAATCGGTGTACCCCTTTCTCCGCCTTTAAATATCCGTACGCATTATGTCCTTTAATTAACAGCGTCACACTCTTAATCCCTGCCTCATCACCCGGCAGATAATCCAATGTTTCTACTTTGAAGCCTTTACGTTCTGCCCAACGAGTGTACATACGCAATAGCATAGAACCCCAATCCTGAGACTCTGTTCCACCGGCTCCTGGATGCAATTCCAAAATGGCATTATTTTTATCATATTGATCGCTCAACAGCAATTCTAGTTCAAAATCCTCAAAGCTCTTTCTTAACTCCTGTGTACTCTCATACAGATCTGATACCAAGGACAAATCGCCTTCTTCAATCACTAGCTCTAGCATCATCTGTAAATCGTCATAGGAGGCATCCAGACGGGCCATCGTATCTGTCAGGCTTTTGATTCCATTTAGTTCTCCAATCGTTTTTTGAGCAGTATCATTATCGTCCCAAAAATCAGGGGCCAGCATCCGCTCTTCCAATTCACCAATACGTTCTAGCTTTTCTGGGAGGTCAAAGAGACCCCCTAATATCCGCCAGTCGTTTGGACAGACTAGCCATTTCTTGCTTTACATCAGCCACGTCGATCAATGCCATTCTATCTACTCCTTTAAAACTAATTTTCTTATTGTTTATTGTAGCTGAAAATAAGACAGGTGCAAACTTCCCGGGTTTCGCTAAGGGTAAAATTTTTATCTAATTCCTAAAAGTATCACCACGATTTTCCAAAACGTGTAGAATAGTGAGTAGTGTTTTACTTATAGATTTAGCGGAGGGAAAACAGAATGAATCGGACAATCTTGATTGCCGATGATGAACAAGAGATAGTCGAATTACTACGACTATATTTAGAAAAAGAAAACTTGCGAGTCATTGGAGCCTCAGACGGAGAAGAAGCCCTTCTCTGTATTCAGAATCAATCAATAGACCTAGCCTTAATTGATATCATGATGCCTAAGCTTAACGGCTTGCATGTCCTTACCCAAATACGTCAGGATCACACACTCCCTGTAATTTTCTTGTCAGCTCGCAGTCAAGATCACGATATTATTTTAGGGCTGGGTATGGGTGCAGATGATTATATCACAAAGCCTTTTAATCCCTTAGAGGTCGTAGCTCGAATCAAAGCCCAGCTACGTCGTTCCTATCATCTGAATCCATGGAACGATGAAATGACTCAAGCTTTGTCAACGCTCACCGTGGGAGACTTAACCTTGCATAAACAGCAATGCGTGCTATGTCGGAATCAGATCGAGATTCCTCTGACATCAACGGAGTATAAAATGCTTCAAATGTTTATGGAACAGCCAAATCGCGTGTTTACCAAACGCCAAATTTTCGAAAAAGTGTGGGGCGATCCCTTTTACAGCGACGATAACACCATTATGGTCCATATGAGCAAATTGCGGGATAAAATAGAGCCAGATCCCAAAAAACCACTTTATTTAAAGACAGTACGAGGTCTAGGCTACAAACTGGTTAATTCTACTTCCCTCTCATCCAAACAAAGAGGATCGAACAACAATGAAACATAAAAAAATTCATTCTACCTTATTATGGAATTATAGCATATTCATTTTTATTATTAGCTCCATTTTAATAATAGCTCTAGGTTATTTAGTCTATCAAATAAACTCAAGTGTTGAACAAGGCTTATCTCCCATATATCGGGCAAAGGACATCGTATCGGATGATTATGAAAATATCAGAGCTAATGCTATTTTGGAAAACGGGGGTTGGGTAGAAATCCTCAATGCTAATCGACAGATCATCCATGTAATCGGCCTGAAAACGGATGCCGTCTACAATTATTCAGAAGAGGATCTCTATCAGTATTTAGATAATGCTGAGGACCAACCCTATTATTACTCTATTTCACCATTTACTACCGATAGTAATAAGAAATACATATGTCTAGTAAAAATTCCACGAGATAGCATTAATATTGATATCCAGTATTTCAAAAATTTTGATCACACTGTATCTCAAGTCAGCAAGATCATTCTAAAATCTTGTTTACTTTTATTTGTGCCTATCATCATCATCATTTTTCTATATAGTCGATGGACAGCTAGAAAAATCAGCGTTCCTCTTCATGTCATCACCATTGCAATAAAAAAAATGATCGACGGTGATTATCAAGCTCGTATTCATTTAAAGGCTGAAAGTGAATTTGGAAAAATCCGTGATGCGTTTAACTTTTTGGCAGATAAACTTGAAGCAACCCGTGCTGAAAAGGAAAAGTTGGAAGAAAGCAAACAGCGTATGCTCGTGGATATTTCACATGATCTAAAAACACCTATTACTAGCATTCAGGGATATGCCTCAGCCTTACAGGATGATATGGTGGTGGATGAAGAGAAAAAAAGACGTTATTTACAGCTCATTTATAACAAGTCACAAAGCGTAACATCTTTGATTAATTCATTATTTGAATTTCTGACTCTGGATGATTGCCAATATCCTCTTTCAATTCGTACCTATGATCTGTGTGAGTTCATCAGAGAGATTATTGTGGATTTTTTGGATGACATGGAAGATAAACAATTTCAATTGCATGTTCAGGTTCCCGAAGACGAAATTAAGTACGATTTTGATTATCGTCACATGAGTAGAGTAATCAGCAACCTACTCTCTAATACGATTAAATATAACCCTGTAGGCACAAACGTTCGAATTTCTGTTCAGGAGCAAAGTGATTGCATTATCATTGAGATTGCTGACAATGGTACAGGTATTCCCCCTCATGTTCAACGTCATATTTTTGATCCCTTCGTGAGAGGAGATCGCTCGCGCCAAACTGATGGGGGTACAGGCTTAGGCTTGTCAATCGCTCATAAGATTGTCAAATTACATGGCGGTCTACTGGAACTCGATGAAACCCCTTTAGAAAAAACTGTTTTTCGCATTACTCTGCACAAACAGAAAAGGAGCCCAAAGTAGCAAATGGGCTCCTATAAAATAGCGGACAGCAACCGCGACACGGATTCTTTTAATCGAATGGATAGTGGACGTTGTTTGTATTTTTCGAGGGTTAACTCAGTGGATAGCTCCATGTCAGCTATGAAATGATTAGCCAGTTGTATAGCCGTAGGGGGATGATAGAGAAAGGCATTTACTTCGAAATTTAGACGGAAACTTCTCACGTCTATATTAGCAGTTCCTACAGTGGAAAGCTTATCATCCACAACAATGGTTTTAGCGTGCAGAAAGCCATTCTCATAGGTATACACCTTGGCCCCAGCTCGTAGCAACTCACCCGCATTTGAATAAGTAGCCCAATAAACAAAGGGATGGTCCGGTTTATTTGGAATCATAATGCGGACATCGACTCCAGATAAGGCAGCAATGCGCAAGGCATCCAAAATACTATCATCAGGAATTAAATATGGGGTCTGAATATACACGTATTCTTTCGCTGTTAGAATTAGTTTCATATATCCATTTTTAATTTGCTCCCACTGCGAATCAGGACCACTTGAAACAATCTGCAGCGGAACATCACCACGTGGAGCAGACAGAATTTGATAATAATTTCGAAAGGCCATATCTCGACCAGATGCTTGCGTCCAGTCTAACATAAAGCGTGATTGCAAATCATCGACAGCAGATCCTTCTATTCTTAGATGTGTATCCCGCCAATAGCCGAAACCAGGATTTTTGCCCAAATATTCGTCCCCAATGTTAAAACCCCCAATGTAGCCAATCTCACCGTCAATGACAGCAATCTTACGGTGATTACGGTTATTAGCGCGCAGATTTAATAGAGGAATTTTTGCAGGAAAGAAAGGCTCAATCTGTCCACCTGCATGCCTGATTCGACGCACAAATCTCTTAGACAGCCATCGCGACCCACTCTCATCGTATAGGACACGTACCTCTATTCCCTCTCGTATCTTTTCGCATAATATATTAGCTAAGCGATTGCCAAGCTCATCACTTTTTAAAATGTAATAGAGCAAATGAATATGTTTTTTGGCTTGGCGAATATCTTCAAACAAGCAATCAAATTTATGTACACCATCCGTAATAATTTGCACCTGATTATCTTGGGTCAGTAGCGCTTCATCGTTATTTAGATGCAAATACACTACATCCTGATATTCTTTACCGACAGGATCAAGAAAGAGAAGCTTCTTGGCTTTTAGCTGTTCCATCTGTTTGACGACTTCCCGTTTTACATAAGCATAGACATGTTTATCCCACTTAAAAATTTTCTTTCGGCTTAAATTTTGACCTAACACGATGTATAAGACAAATCCAAGAACAGGAATAAACCATAAAATCATTAACCATGCCCATGTGGATACAGGGGTACGCCTCTCTAAAAAAACAACAACGATGGCAAACAGAAAGTTTAATAAAAATAAAATTTTTAGGAACCAAGACGTTACCTCTACTGTTTCCACTGTCTCCCCCCTTTCCTATCTTTATTGCTCTTATTATATGCGAAAAAAGCCGCCATTCAACTGAACGGCAGCTTTCGTCTCAGGTTACTGCTTATTTTTTCTTTTTGTTCGCACGGCGTTGCGCTCTGTTTTTTTGTTCATTATCAGATGCTACAGCCTCATCAGACGGCCCAGACGTTTTTAATTTTTCTGCGTCAATAACTTCCTGACGCTCCAGGTTTTGTCCTACTTCTGATTTCATGATGTACAAGGATACTTCTTCTTCAATGCTTGCAACCATTCCTTGGAACATCTCATAACCTTCAAACTGATACTCGCGTAATGGATCTGTTTGTGCATAAGCACGTAGGTGAATACCTTGACGCAATTGTTCCATTGCATCGATGTGATCCATCCATTTGCTATCAACAGCACGTAGAACGACTACTTTTTCGAACTCAGCCATCATATCGCCAATTTCTTCCTGGCGTTGTTTCAATTGCTTATCAGCAACCTCTTTCAACATTTCCTCAATCTCTTCCGCTTCTTTTCCTTTCAGATTAGAAAGCGTAATAGCATCTTCGAACATGAATGTATTTAGGCATGTTTCCAATAGTCCTTCTAGATCCCATTCTTCAGGAATCTGTTCTTTTGGGCAATAAGCAAGAACCGTACGTTCAATTATACTGTTTACCATGCCCTCGACAATATCATGCAGGTTATCGCGTTCCAGAATCTCTTTACGTTGCTTATAAATAACTTCACGCTGTTTATTCATTACGTCATCATATTGCAAGACAACTTTACGAGCGTCAAAGTTGCTACCCTCTACTCGTTTTTGGGCAGATTCAACCGCACGGGATACCAGACCGCTTTCAATTGGCATATCCTCTTCCATTCCTAGCTTGTCCATCATATTCATGATGTTATCAGCCCCGAAACGGCGCATTAGCTCATCCTGTAGGGACAAGAAGAACTGAGAAGAACCCGGGTCCCCTTGACGACCTGCACGACCACGTAGCTGGTTATCAATACGACGGCTCTCATGGCGTTCTGTACCAATAATGTGAAGACCACCTACTTCAGATACTCCTTCGCCCAATTGAATGTCTGTACCACGACCAGCCATGTTTGTAGCGATGGTTACCGCTCCATATTGACCTGCACGCGCTACAATCTCTGCCTCGCGTTCATGTTGTTTTGCGTTTAGTACGTTATGTGGTACACCTTTTTGGCGTAATAAGTTAGACAATTTTTCTGAGTTTTCGATGGAGATGGTTCCGACCAGGATAGGTTGTCCTTTTTTATGCCGCTCCACGATCTCTTTTACAACCGCACGATATTTAGCATCCTCGGATTTATATATCGCATCTGCCATATCTATACGCTGGATTGGGCGGTTCGTAGGAATAACCACAACATCCAGTCCATAGATCTTTTTGAATTCTTCTTCCTCTGTCTTGGCTGTACCAGTCATACCACTCAGTTTTTGATACATACGGAAGTAGTTTTGTAGCGTAATTGTTGCCAAGGTCATGCTCTCGCTCTGTACCTTTAGCCCTTCCTTCGCTTCAATCGCTTGGTGCAAACCATCACTGTAACGACGACCCACCATCAGACGCCCTGTGAACTCGTCTACGATTACAACCTCGCCATCCTGCACAACATAGTCAACATCGCGTTTAAACAGAACCTGGGCCTTCAGAGCGGATGTAACATGGTGATTCAACGTAACATGGTTGGTGTCGTACAAATTATCCACGTTAAACGCTTTTTCAACCTTAACTACACCCTCATCTGTTAAGGTAGCAATTTTTAATTTTTCATCAATGCTAAAATCCGTTTCCGGCTCTAAACGTTTCACAAAATGGGAGCAAATATAATATAGTTCGGTAGATTTATTTGCTGATCCAGAGATAATCAATGGAGTACGCGCTTCGTCGACCAAAATACTATCCACTTCATCAATGATGGCAAAGTGCAGGGGACGTTGCGTCATTTGTTCTTTGTATAGCACCATGTTGTCACGCAGGTAGTCAAATCCAAATTCGTTGTTTGTGCCATACGTGATATCACAGTAGTAAGCTTCACGCTTTTGCTCAGCACTCATGCCATTTATGTTCAAACCTACCGTCATCCCAAGAAATTGATAGAGTTCACCCATAATCTTGGAGTCACGATCTGCTAAGTATTCGTTTACCGTTACGATGTGAACGCCTTTACCTGCCAAAGCATTCAAGTACGTAGCTAGGGTTGCTACAAGGGTTTTACCCTCCCCAGTCTTCATTTCAGCAATACGGCCTTCTTGTAGGACCATCCCACCGATTAGCTGTACATCGAAGTGACGCATACCCAATACACGCTTGGACGCTTCACGCACTACAGCAAAAGCTTCGGTTAATATATCATCCAGCGTTTCTCCCTTTTCCAAACGCGCACGGAATTCCGTCGTCTTTTCCTTTAATTGGTCATCGCTGAGTCCTGCTACTTGGGGTTCTAACGCATTAATTTTTTCTACACGCTTAATTAATTTCTTTATTTCACGCTCATTCGTATCGCCAAAAAGCTTTTTCACAAGCCCTAACATAGGGACACCCCTTCCACCGTTCCCCTAAGGGTACTTTCTAACAACCTATTTTACCAAATCTATGTCAGTAAACACAAGTAAAGGAGTTGCCAATCGACAACCCCTTTACCATTTTTTTGTATATTTTTTTAATTTTTAATGGTTTTATACGTTTATTTTGGCTCTATTAAACCGTATCGTCCATCATTACGACGATAGACTACACTTACATCATTGCTTTCACTGTTTTCAAAGACGAAGAAGTTGTGACCCAGAAGTTCCATTTGCATTACGGCCTCTTCTGAATCCATCGGTTTTAAGTTGAATCGCTTGGTTCTTACGATATCAAACTGTACATCATCCTCTTCATCCGCTACAGCCACAGAGGAAGTTTCCATATTTGGCATGGTTTTATTCCCTGTTTCATGACGCTGTTTACGGTTGATTTTTGTTTTGTACTTACGCATTTGACGTTCTAATTTTTCGACCACCAAATCAATTGCTGCGTACATGTCATCGTGGGTTTCCTCTGCTCGAAGAATAACTCCGGTCATCGGGATGGTTACCTCAATGGTTCCTTCACCACGAAGCACGCGCATCGTTACATGTACATCTACATGACTGAGATTGTCAAAATAGCGGTCGAGACGGCTTATCTTTTTCTCTACATACTCCCGCAGAGCTTCTGTAACTTGAATGTTTTCGCCACGAATATTGTAGTTCATGGACACAACCTCCTTCCGTCTATGCTATTTGTATTCTGCATAGACGTAAATAAAACCTGCTGTTGCTTCTTTTTGTTTCAACAAAAAGCGTGAAAAACAAACAAAAATTTTAAAAACTTTCACTTGCTTTTAATCCTTTATCAACATAGCAGTAAGGCTTGTCTCTATTTTAAACCTATTTCGATTTTTTGGAAACAGGAGATTTTAAGGGAATATACACCAAAAACCCCCTAAGTTGCCCTAGGGGGTATTGATTATAGAATCAATTAGATTTTAGATACGTTAGCCGCTTGAGGACCACGATCTCCTTCAACGATGTCAAACTCTACAGTTTGACCTTCATCCAAGCTTTTGAAACCATCAGTTTGGATAGCGGAGAAATGTACGAATACATCGTCGCCTCCGTCGCGCTCGATAAAACCAAAACCTTTTTCTGCATTAAACCATTTAACTTTTCCTTGCATGTATTAAACATTCCTTTCATAAGAAAACTGTGGACTATTTGTTAATCCATGATCTGACTATACACCTTGCCTATGGTAAAGTCAAATGCTGGATTATCGACAAATTTCAACTTGGGCTATATTTTTTTTCTAAACTTCTAACAACGACCTTAGAAAGCAACGATGTTAGTAGCAAGTAAGCCATTACTACCGTAGTAAAAGCAGGAAAGCGCTCCCACTTATTTTTACCAATACTCACCCCTGCATAATCGAGCTCTGAAGTAGCAATAACCGCTACAGGAAAGGAATCTAGCATTAAAACAATGAACTCATTTCTATGCGGAGAGCGGCTTTCTGGTAACTTCTTGAGGCAAAATTACTAGTCTCATAATAAAGAGAATTGCTCCTCTCCAAAGAATGTGCTACTTCCATTTATCCCTTGTCGATTAATCGTATTCTAGCTCGAAAAATTTCTTCAATAAAATAAATAAAATTACGACACATTTTGGACACATATATTAATCTCCAAATAATCCCAGATAAATAGGCTCAGGCATACTAAAATAAATGCTCTTTCAGACTTTATTTTAGTTCTAAGAAGAGCCTCAAAATGGTACCTTTCCCATAATAACTTGACCTGCACCTATCTTAGCTCTATCCTCATGAATTTGTTCTTACCGTCATGCCTGTCCACAGCTAACTACACGAAACTATGTCCGATCGTGACCGCTCATGTAGGAAATGTCTTTTTGTATAAATCCTTAGGTTTTTTGTTGTCTGTGGATAACTTATACCCATAATTGCGCATTTCCACAGAGTTGTCCACATTATACACAGGAAGTTGTGCACAAGCCCATCATTTTTGTGTATAACTCTAAATAAGCGCTTCCATCTTTTTCACATCATTTTGCTGTCTGACAGTACAAATAAAAGACCCCACAATATTGAGCAATTGAGGAGGTCCTTTTCAGAATGTGTGAAAGTATTACTATAGCTATGTCAGTAAAATTAAAATGGGGTGATTGAAAAAATAGAGAAGGGACAGCTCCCCTCCCTACTCAAACAAGCTCTTCATCTGTTATTCTGTCTGTTCACTTAATACAGTAATTTCCACACGGCGATTTTGAGCACGATTCTTTTCTGATGTATTCGCTACAAGAGGCTTTGTTTCTCCATAACCTGCGACAGTGAAGCGTGATGGGGATAATCCCCGTTCTTGTACAAACTCCTGCATAACAGCCTTTGCACGCGTCAGAGATAGATCCCAGTTTGCTACATACTGACTTCTGGTAATTGGGGTGTCATCTGTGTGTCCCTCGATTCGTACTTGATGAGGAAATTTCTGCAATACATCAGCCAGCTTGTCCACGATTTTTAAACCGTCTGGAGCTAACTCAGCTGATCCACTAGCAAACAGCAAATTTTCCGGCAAACGTATCATCACCCCATCGCTCTCTTCTGCAAAAGGGATATGGAACTCTTGCAAGGCTTCCCCTACTTTTTCCTTCACCACCTGCATATTACTATCCACATCTTGTTCAGGTTGCTGCCCAGCACCGATAGCTACTACATCTCGTTTTGCAGACAACTCACGAATTTCTGCTTCCAACGTTTTCTTTTTCATTTCTGCTACGGCTTGCTCGGCTTTTGCTATCTCAGCTTTTTCCGTGGTTTGAGTTGCCTTTTGCTGTAGCTCTTGTTGTTGTTGTTTGACCTGAGCTGTGTACATAGCTGCAACGATTATGACGATAATAAACAACAAGGTAATTAAATCGCTATAGCTTAATAGCCAACTCTTCTCAAGCTCCTTTTCATCATACAGACGATCATCCTGCATACTCGCTCTGCCTTTCAATAATTCCTTTCATGCTACCTGGCACTTTTAAGAGCACTAGCTTTTGGTCGGCAGGTAAAAAGGAATTTAGTTTTTCAAACAATATTCGCGGAGTCTCCATACGTTGTAACCCTACGCATCCTTCTATATAAAGCCGCTTCTCGAACATTTCCTGGTCATGGATATCCATCAATCGATAATAACAAGGCAATGCCAACAAATTAGCTAACAAGGCCCCGTACAAGGTAGCTACCACTGCAGTGCTCAGACTTTGTCCTGTCTGCGTAAAATCAGATAAGGTTTGTAATACCCCTGTCATACCCAATAATGTACCAACAAGCCCCATTCCAGGTGCTAGTAATGCAACCAGTCGAAACATTCCGCCCATCTGCTGATAGCGATGCTGCTCACCCTTGCACTCATTCTCTAAAATCATGCGCAGTTCTTCTTCCGATACACCTTCAATTGCCAGCAAGGCTCCCCTCTGAACAAATGAATCTGGCTCGTCCATTAACTCTTTCTCCAAGGGCAGATAGCCTTTCTCTTTTAAAACAAGCGAGTATTGATAGAAACGCTTGATCGTCTCTTCAATGTTATTTTCTCTACCATGAACCAATAGCCGAATTAAATGTTTGATTTTAATATGTTTGCGCTTAATGGCGTACGAGATAATAACAGATAATCCCACTAATTCAATAGCCGCCGGATGAAGCAATTGACTTACACTTCCATGTAAATAAATAGTATGTATTAAAATCAACATAACAAGTAGAACAAGTAACAGCGAACGATTTCTTCCCGAAAAAAATGTTTTTACATTCATTTTAGTATAACCTCACTTGCTAAAGCATGTATTTCTGAACGAATTCATTATAGCAAATGAATATCCAGAGTTTGATGAAAAAGAAAAAAATATTTGCGGGCCCAAAAAGTGGAAAAGAAAAAAGCGAATCCCTGCTATCACCAGCAAGTTTCGCCCCTTTGCCCTACACCACTTTGGCCATGAAGGACTGAATCGCATGCACAACCTTCTGTTGCTTCTCTAAGGTAATGCGTGGCCACATAGGCAGACTCAACGCCTCAGTTGCCATCTGCTCCGTAATAGCTAACGTGGTTTGTTGAATTGTCTGATACACCGGCAGCTGATGTACAGGAGTCGGATAGTACAGCATAGCACCAATCCCTTCTTGCTGTAGATAACGGTGCAAATCATCCCTTTGACCGTGTTCCACTCGAATGGTGTATTGATGGTACACATGTTTGGCATATCCTGCGACCTTTGGCGTAATAATGCCTGGTACGTCTTTTAACATCTGATTGTACTGCTGGGCGGCTTCTCGTCTTGCTTCATTCCATTGAGTAACATAAGGCAGCTTTACACGCAAAATACAGGCCTGCAACTCATCTAAACGCGAATTGTAACCTGTTAGTTCATTCTGGTAAGGGATCAATGAGCCGTGGGTGCGTAATTTGCGAGCTAGCTCTGCCAGTTCGTCGTTATCAGTGGTTAACATACCTGCATCGCCGTATGCTCCTAGATTCTTGGTTGGATAAAAAGAAAAACATCCAAAATGTCCAAAGGTCCCTAGTTTTTTACCACAGTACTCTCCACCAAATGCCTGTGCTGTGTCCTCAATAAGCCCTAACCCATATTTTTGGGCGATCTGAATCATCGGCTCTATTTTTGCCGCATGTCCATATAGATGAACAGGGATAATCGCTTTGGTCCGCTCCGTAATTTTCGATTCTATATCGGCTGGCTCTACGTTAAAGGTATCTTGATTAATCTCAGCAAACACAGGCTTAGCTCCAACTAGTTCCACCGCTTCAGCCGTTGCATAAAAAGTAAAAGAGGGAACAATCACTTCATCTCCTGCTCCAATCCCCAAGGCCCTCATCGCAATAAATAAGGCATCTGTACCCGAATTTAGCGCAATAGCATGTTTGCAGCCCAAATAAGCAGCTGCCTCTTCCTCAAACGCTTTTCCCTCGGCTCCAAGTACGAAATGGCCCGAACGTAGCACTTCCTGGACAGCACTGTTGATCTCATCCCAGAGTAATTCCACTTCATCCGTCAAGTCAATTATAGGTATCCTCACGTTCATTCCCCCTCGTATCCGTAATTAAATCCCTCCATTAGTAATACGTTAAGAAGAGAAGCATCGTGCAACATCTGAGTAATTTGGGAAAGAAAAAGTGATCCTTTACACAAGATGAGCAAAATAACGAGGGGGGCAAACTATGTCTCACCAGACAAACGAAAGTGTCTTTATTCATCCAACAGCTGAAGTGTCTAAGCAAGCCTGTATTGGGGCCGGAACAAAAATCTGGAACAACGCACAGGTTCGGGAGCAAAGTAACATTGGTAGCCAATGTATCATAAGCAAGGATGTTTATATTGATCAAGGAGTAAAAATCGGAAATAACGTCAAAATTCAGAATGGTGTTTCTGTTTATCACGGGGTCGAGATTGACGATAACGTGTTTCTCGGACCCCACATGACATTTACCAATGATTTGTTTCCACGAGCCTTTACTAATGCATGGAAGGTGGTACCGACCAAAGTAGAGATGGGGGCTTCCATAGGGGCACATGCTACCATCGTATGTGGAACGACTATAGGTGCCTATTCCATGGTAGGAGCTGGCTCTGTAGTCATCCACAACGTGGGGGCGCATCAGCTAGTAGTAGGAAACCCTGCTCGGATGATTGGTCTTGTTTGTTATTGTGGTGAGAGGATCGAACACCGAAAGCCTTGTCATGCTTGTGGTCAAAGTATTCCTGAAGATGTACTGCTATAAATAAAATGGTCGATTGCTCGACCATTTTTTCTCTTGCAAAAGTATAGAGTATACTTACTTTTTTTTATCAAAGAAAGCTCCATAGGCAACCTGAGTCGTTTCACCAGCGTACTGTTTGCTTGCTGTTTTCGCTTTGTTTACCTGTTGTAACTGCTCTTCGACATGAGACTGCTGTTGTTTCATCAGGGAAAGGATTTCTTGATCAAGCTGATGGCTCTTTTTCAATAATTCCTTTTCCTGTTCATTTAATTTTGCTCCTAGTGCTTGCAGTTTGCTGAGTTGTGTAATTTGTTCTTCTCTTTGCGCAAGGACGGAATTCCACTCATCAGGATTAGGATCGGCTTCATCACATTTCAAAATCTCTATTAATTTTTCAGTTAGGATAAGGATATTGGTCGCTACATCCATCGCAGAAACATTCAGCATTACGATTGTGTTCCTTCCGGTTGCCTTTTCGCGATCAACATCGCCTGTTTCCAAGTATCACGGAATTGAACAAAAAACTCCTCTACTTCCGCAATAATGGTGCCGTCCTTTTTCAAATTAGCTTCGATGGTACGATTATGCATATAGTCATACATCAGCATAAACTGCTCAGAAATTGGTACATTTTGATCTAACGTGACCATTAGCTCTCGAATGATATCCTGTATCTTAATAATGCTTAGATGAGCTTTTTGAACATCCTGTTTTTCCAAAGCCATCTTGGCTTCTTTACTAAAACGGATGCCTCCGTTGTACAGCATTAACGTCAAATCCCCTGGCGAGGCAGTCTTCACTTGGTTCTGTTGATAGATCTGTGCAGCCGTCTGATTCATGCATTCCCCTCCTCATTCCTCGAAACCATTACCCACCGAAATTTGATAAAATACTGGAGCTTTGAGCATTTAGCTTATTAATCGCTTGCTCCATTGCGGAGAACTTCTTCCAAAGACTAGTTTCTTTATCCTTTAGTTTCCTCTCCCAATCTTTAATACGAGTGTTGAGGTCGCGGATATCTCTTGCAATAAAACTGTTATCACTTGTTGTACCTGTCTTACCCGCTTTGTCCGCAATCTTTTTCATAGCAGCATTCGTCTGACTATAGATACGTTGAGCAAGACCTTGGGATTTGAACTCATCGGATCCCGTGCTAATCCCACTTCCACTTGTAAAGAGATTAATCACCTTATCCTGATCATTTAGCAATGCGTCTTTCAGCTTTTCTTCATCAAGATATATCTTACCGTTTTCCATATAATCAAATTTACTTCCAGTACCGTCTGACTTCTTCGGACCAATTCCAATGCTAGCCAGTGTATTTTTAGGAGGTTCTATTCCTTCTACAGGAGTGGAGAACGCACTACGCATCTGTGTGAGCACATTAGATAAAATACTGTCACTCTTTAATAGACCACTCTTCGCTTTCTCTTCCCAATTCTCGATTTGTTTTTCTTTCATTGCGTCTTTTTCTTCATCAAGAAGTGGATGGAAATCTCGGTACACCTTTTCAGTCATCTTTTGGTTAAATTGATCAATTACCTTGTTGTAGGTTTCAACGAAGTCTTTGATGGCAGACATAACATGTTCCGTGTCATTCGATGCAGATATGACCACCTTTTTATCACTCATGGTAATATTATCCTTAAAAGTAAAATTGATACCATCAAAATCAAGGGTGTTTTTAGAATCTAAAGTAAACTCTACACCGTTTACTGTTGCCTTTCCGGCCTGTTTTACGATGCCTTCAAAAATTTTTGCCCCATCAAAATTATCAGTTTGTGCTCCAGCATCAACACTTTGTTTAACCTCCCCATCAGTAATATTAAGGTTATTACTTCCTGAATCGTTAACAGTAATTTTAATTGCTGATTCCTGTGAAGGATTTTCCTGACTTGGAGGCACTTGAGATGTAAAAATGATGGAATTATCAGTACTGGAATAAAAAGCTTTAACACCAGTTTTGCTTGATTCATTATTAATTTTAGACAAAATAGAATCAATTGTATCTGTTTCTTTTACCTCAATACTAACCTCTTCTGATCCATCATTACCTTTTAATGTAAAATTAAAAGCACTTTTAATTTCCGTATTTTTGTCTTTAATCTCATCACTCATCGTAAATTTTACGGAGACCCCAGAGCCTGGTTTCGCCAGTTGTACATTCGTTACATCATATTGAGTATTAGAGTTTTTACCTTTAATATCAGCTGTTACTTTAGAATCATCGGAAGAAGATAGTTTTTGCTTTGTAAAGGCAGAAGTCAAGCGTAATTTATCTATCTTTGTATTCAATTCCAATAACAATGCATTCTGCTCTCGATAGCTGTCACGTACCCACTCTTCCTTTTGACGTTTACGATATAATTTCTCAAGCGGTGATCTTTCCACTTTCATCAATTTGTTAATCATTGTCTCGGTATCAATACCCGAACTCAAACCAGATAATCTTATTGGACTTGCCATATTTAATCCCTCCTACATTTTTCGATCAACCATAATACCAATTAGTTCATACATTTGAGCAACTGTATCCATCATCTTTTTAGATGGGATTTCCCTGACCACTTCATCTGTCTTGTTGTCTATAACCTGTACATAATACTCGCCTAATTTTTCGTGTAGATTGAATTTTAAATGTGTTTCTTTTGCTTGCATAAATTTATTTAAAGCGGCTACTTCATCTTGTAATTCTTTTTTAAAAGCATCCTTATGCTCACTAGCTTGGGGCACATCTTTTTCTTTCGAAGGCATCGGTTTAATAGTAGCATCTGATGGTGGCTTGGTTAGCTCTTGAGGATTTGAACCTGCATTTCCATTTTGACGAATTTCCACAGTAATCCCTCCGTCATCATCATCTTCTATCTAAAGTATCGGCATAATGCTGAGAGAAATTGAGTGATAGGACTCTTTTCCAATTAAAAATTAAAAAAGAGACCTCGTACAATTGGGGTCCCTTGGTTTGTGAGAAAGAGTAATCAGAAATAGTAATCAGTAGTCCTGCGTTACGGTTTGCCTCAACAGGTGGGGCGGAACCGTTAGGTGTAAGAATTGCTACAACATAATTTGATAGCAGAATAATCACTTAGGAGATCAGGTGATATTAACTCTATCGACTGTTCTAGCTGATTACATGCATTGACGCTATCTTACGTAATATGGCAAAAACAAAAAAACTTGAAGCTTATTCATCTTCAAGTTTTTCTCCTGTTCCTAACCATTGAGCCAATTGTGCCCAATCCACTTTTGTTTGTACTGCCAACTGATTCTCTTCTTGAATGGCTACATATACTTCTTTTCGATGAACGTTAATATCGCGTGGAGCCGATATGCCGATACGGACAAAGTCTTTTTCGACTGCAATCACTTTAATCTCGATCTGATCGCCAATCATGATGGACTCATCTTTTTTACGCGCTAATACCAACATACTTATCACCTACTTTGTCACTGGCTTCTCTTTTTGTAAAAGGAGGGGCTGCCGTAAATTATAGTGGTCCCCTTGGAGAATGAATTGTTTAGCTTTTCCGTTTTTCACATTAATGACAAGAGGTGATTTCAAATTAACTGTGATTTGGCCTTTTCCTCGTACTGTCATGACAGACAAAATCACCACCTGAGACTCTTCCGTAATCTCCAAGGCTTCTTTTACTGAAAGGGGTAGATCGAATTCATAATCCTTAAAGAACAGAAATGGATCTATCACCCAAAAACTAATACCCTGTTCCTCCAATGATTGAAGAGAGAAAAAGGGCATTTCCGGATTCTCTTGCGTTAATTGAAACTCATGCAAATGCGTAAAACCAATCATACCCTCTATGATATAAAGTTTTCCCATTTTTTCCTGTTGATACATCATTAGACAACACCTCTTATCTAGCTACGTTCACATTTAAACCAACGACTTCGATATCCAACCGATTCCACTGTTTTACGTACGCATCTACCTTGGCAGGCGTATATTTGTGAACAGGTGGTTGGATGGTTGTCTCAATTTTTGTCCCTCGCGGAGTAATATTGATCTCTACCGGCTTGGCTTCATAACGTATTTCAATACCATCTCCAATAAGAGAACCAGCGGCTACCACTCCCTCACCTGAAAACATGATACTATTCTCAAAGGCTATATCAGCAATAGCATTTCCCCCACGTTCAAATGCACGCAGCTGATCCCCTTCGATCCCTGCTTGCTCAATCGCTTCCATCACCTTGTTGTAGCCATACTCGGCGTTATCACTAGTCCGCCGTAACGGCCCTCTCATATCAATATTTTCACGTGCTTCATTAGAATCAATCTGCAATTCACCAAGAGGCTGTCTAATTTCTACTATAGCCGCTTCTTGTTTGATTTGCATGTTTGCCCTTGGCTGTTCGATCTCTTGCTCACCGCGTGGACTACGCCAGTTTAGCAAGAGAGGAGTAGATCTTATCGATAAGGAAGCTAGTTGCATCTTGCTACTCCCCTTTCACTATTATCTCAGAAAATCAAGTAAAGATGGTTGAATGATTCGTGCACCTGCTCCTAAAGCAGCTCGATGTACATTTTCTTGCATTTTCAAGTTGGTAATAACCTCTGCCTCATCTGCGTCTTCATTTTTAGACATCATGGATGTAATGCTTACGCTGTCCGTATCCAGACGGCTAATCATTAAATCTAGACGGTTAGAACGCGCCCCTAAAGCAGCACGCTCGACAAGTAAATTATTAATGTGCTCGTCCATCTTATCTAAATAATCCGCTCCAGAATCTCCAGCGTTTAGAACTCCCATAATGTCTTCTAATGTTTTAAAAATATTTTCACCGGCTGGTGAATCAAAAATGTTTTTCCCACTTATATTTACTTGGAAAAAGACGCCTTGACTCATCTCCATCTCTACTTTACCTTCGTTGGATGTAAATTTGTCATTTTGAAAGGGGGGGTATTATTGTTATCGCCTCCGTAAATATACTTGCCATTTACTGTTTGGTTAGCCAAATCTCCCAAATGCAGCTTCAGTTGATCAATCTCAGCCGCAATGCTTTTTCTCTCTTCTATACCATAAGTACCGTTACCTGAGTCCCCCAATAGCTCCCGAATACGGTGAAATACGCTCCCAACTTCATTCATAGATGTATCATACGAATCCATCCAAGATTGAGCTTGACCAGCATTGCGTTGAAACTGCTCATTCTCCATTAGAGTTGTTCGATAATACATTCCCCTAGCAGCAATTACTGGATCATCGGACGGACGAGACACTAATCTACCCGTAGAAAGCTGTTGATAAGACTTACTCATTTGTCCCATAGAATTGTTAATGTTGCGTACCATGGTATTGTTCATCATATTCTGTGTGATGCGAATCGCCATTGGAATACCCTCCTCGTACAGTGACTAGCTCTATTGTTTACAATTCCTACTGTCTTTCGTTTAAAGAGAACAGGTGTATATTTTCTTGCTATTTCAAAAAAAGCGCCGCAACACACGACGCTTTTCTTTAGTAATCTACAAACCTACACGTCCCATGCCATTAATGATCTTGTCCAAAAGCTCATCCATACTGGTCATGACACGAGCTGCTGCGCTGTATGCCTTCTCAAATTTGATGATGTTCACCATTTCTTCGTCCGGTGATACACCTGAGACAGACTCACGGTTCATTAAGATCATGTCAGAAGTCGTTTCTGCATTTTTATAATTACGGATCGCTTCTTGACCATCTACCCCTAATTGAGCAATGGTGTGACGATAAAAATCATCAATGCTTGTAGCTTGCGGGAAATCAGTTGGATTGTTACCCGCAGGGATTACTTTATTTTTAATTTTGGCGATTGCCAATGCATTTTGGTTGTTTCCGTCATTAATTTGTCCAGTTTCGTCCGCTTTAGCTGCTGCAATCTTGTCCAAGCTATTTAATATCGCAGGATTTACTTTTATATTCGCTGCACTTGTTGGATTATCGGTTCCCCCGTCAATCACGAAGAAATTAAGACCTTCTTGTGTATTATTTTTAATATCATCCAAGTTGTATCCCGTTTTATGAACTTCGTTGATTTCACGAGCTAAATTGACAGCGAGAGCATTAACCTTTTGTAGCATATCGGCTGTGGTTTCATCGCGTCCAACAATCGCTGCTGACAGCGTCCCCATACCTTTAAGTGGTTTAAACTCAGCTCCGCCTAACGTAATTTCATACTTTCCAGTTTCCGCATTTTTTTCTGCTTTCATTTCAGTAGATGTTGTATTGGTAACAAGCGGTTGTCCACCAATCGTAATGTTGACCATACCGCGCTCTGTTGGCGTAACATTGACATCTGTCATTAAAGAAAGCTTGTCAATTAACACATCTCGTTGGTCGTACAAATCATTAGGCTGGTAGCCATGCGGTGTGACATCACCAATTTGTTTATTAATGGATGCGATTTGATTGGCAATTGAATTAATAGATTCAGTTTGTATAGCTACCTCATTGTTTAAATCAGACTGTAGTTGGGTCAGGCGGTTGTACACGTGATTAAATGTATCAGCTACCGCTACCGCACGTTCCCGCAAAACAGAACGATTTGATTGGCTCTTTGGATCGCTGGATAAATCTTCCCATCCCTGCCACATCTGATCCATGACCTTCTGCAAACTGCTATCAGACGGTTCATTCATAATATCTTCTACGTTATTAATCGTTTTGAGCTTGTCGTTCCAATAACCTGTATTTATAGCAGCAGTCCGATACTGACGATCTATGTAATCTTCTCGAATACGTTGAATATCGGTCGCGTACACACCTGTTCCAAGCAAGCCAGGTGCACGATCGGCATTCATCCCAGGTCCAGGTATAGGAGTTGTAGCCGACAAATTCACACGCTGACGAGTATAGCCAATGGTATTTGCATTTGCAACGTTGTGTCCTGTTACGTTTAGAGCGGCTTGTTGTGCGAACAGAGCCCGCTTACTTACTTCAAGAAGATGGAAGGTTGATCTCATACAGACACCCTTTCTAAGCTTTATGGTTAAAAATAGAACGATTCATTGAAGATTGTATCTGTTGATTCACTGGATTTTTATAAATAAAGTCTTCTTCCGGTCGATCTGTAAACAGGTCGAGGCTCATGTTGACAAAATCAAGGGAATGTTGCAATAGTTGCTGGTTCTGTTCATTTTCTTCCTTCAATTGCCCAATAACACTGAGTAATTCTTCACGATACTGAGCTAACCGATTTTTCGTTTCCACGTCGGTACACAATCTAATTACATCTTGTAGGGTCCCATTCGTAACAGCTACACCCTTTTCATTAAAGATCATGCTGGTCATTTCTGCGCGTAATAGCTCGGTTTGCTGAATAGCCTTGAACAACTGCTGTTCTTTTTTGACAAGTTCAGTTAGTTGTTGCATATCGTTTTTCACCAATACTTCTCGCTTCTCCAATGCCAGTGTATATAGCGCTTGATGAAGCTTTGTCAAATTATCCAACACGGCAAAGAGTTCGTTTACATTCGTCATGAGCTCCCTGTCGCTCCTCTACGATTTTTTCCAAAAAGCAATGAATTTCTCAGCGATCTGATCGCTTGGTACTTGGTATGTACCGTTTTCTACCTTGCTTTTTAGTTCGGATATTTTAGCGAGACGGGCTGAATCCATTTCTTGTTCTTCCCCTAGCTTCAGAAGTTCCCTTCCCTCCGTGGAAATCGAAACTTCATCTTTTCCCCATTTATGCTTTACTTGGCTATTCTGTTGCACTTTATTAGCCGTATTATAGGCTTGTATCATTCCTGTGCGATTCGTTTCATTAATACGCATATTTTCACCTCGATCATTGAGACTTGCGCTGGAAAGAACTCACGGCTACCCCCATTTATTAAGCTAACCGTACCGTTCTTAGCCACAGGATGGGACACTCACCGTTTGCTTGCTCTAGTAGTAACATCGGCTTTTCAAGTGAAATCGATTAATGTTTCTGACCACCTAAAAACGTTTGGTTGGATAGTCCTATTCTTTTTTGAACTTATAGACCTGATTTCGTTTTCGATCTTCATCTGTAAGACGACGATCTACGTCCATTTGTTGTGTAATTTCCCGTTTTAACTTACCTGAGCAATGTAAACACATAGTTCCCGATTGAATGACTTCCCCACAGCTTTCACATGGATATCCAAGGTTCGGGTTACTTTGAATCGAAATCCGTCCCTCACGAATGAATCGGGTAATCTCTTTCGCATCGACACCTGTTCCATCGCTCAACTGATACATCGTAGCACCGCGATTCTCCCTTTTACGAAGAAAACTAGCGCATAGCTCGTATTGTTTTTCTTGTTCTTTATGGCATGCGGGACATACATCTCTTATTCCTTTCACAAAAAGCACTTCACAAATTGGACAGTTTGCTAAATGTCCTAATCCCATAATTTCTTCCCCCTGATTCACTTTGTTTTTGGCATGAAAAATATATGTTATCATTACTTATACTTAATGTTTATTGCTTCCATTCAGTGCCGTGTACAGTTTTCTAGTCGGCTGAATAAACTATAGGCAAATATCAAGTACATGGAGGTCTTACCATGATCGTCATTAAAACCAAAGAAGAAATCGAACTCATGCGTCAGGCGGGCATCATTTTGGCCAGTATCCACCAAAAGATTGCCACCATGATTCAACCAGGCGTAACGACCTGGGAAATCGATCAATTCGTAGAACGCTATCTGAAAGAACATGGTGCAAAACCGGAGCAAAAAGGTTACCATGGCTATCCCTATGCCACATGTGCATCCGTTAATGAAGTCATTTGCCACGGATTCCCTTCTAAAAATGAATTAAAAGATGGTGATATCGTGACGATTGACATGGTCGTTAATCTTAATGGATGGTTGGCTGATTCCGCTTGGTCATACGGGGTAGGACAAATTTCTGAAGAAGCCGATCGTCTGTTAACCACTACCAAGGAATCTCTATATCTAGGTATTGAGCAAGCAGTTGTTGGCAACCGAATCGGCGATATCTCCCATGCCATTCAAAAATTTGCCGAAGAACGCGGGTTCTCTGTCGTCCGTGATTTTACTGGCCACGGAATTGGTCAGAGCATGCATGAAGATCCATACGTTCCGCACTATGGGCCTGCTGGTAAGGGAGTGCGTTTAAAGGAAGGCATGGTTCTCACCATTGAACCCATGCTAAATGTGGGAACTTATCATGCAGTCGTAGATGAAGAAGATGGTTGGACAGCACGTACACGCGATGGTAAATTATCAGCTCAGTACGAGCACACTCTTGCCATCACAGCAGATGGGCCACAAATCCTAACTCAATTATAATTCTTCTGTACTAGAAAATCATGATTTCTTATTATTTTCATCGGCAAATTTGCGTTAACAGATTTGCCGTTTTTTCTTTTTTACATGATTTAACGGGCTAATGTCAGACTGAAAATGGATATCTGAAGATTTTGTTTTTTAGCGTAGTACGAAAGTACCTTAGCACATGCTTCAATCGTTGCCCCAGTTGTAAAAATATCATCCACTATTAATACTCGCCATTTTATCTTGTTCTGAGGAAAAGAAAATGGATGAGAAGACAGATCAGTGCTTTGCAAACTAGAATGAATAACAAATGCATCCTGCATACTTACAAAACGTGCCGCTCTTCCTTTTTGCTTGCTCTGTTTTTTAGTTTCCTTTTGGCGCTCCCATAACGGAACACACGGAATGTGTTGATGATATCCCACGTATTCTGCCAATACCTGTGCTTGATTAAATCCCCGTTCCTGCAACCGACTCCCGTGCATCGGAACATAACTAATGACATCAATTTTTCTCCCCGGCCCATAATGAAACTGATAACCTAATAAAATAAATGCTGTACAGATGGAATTCAATCGCTCGTCCCCATGATATTTCCACTGTCTAATTAGTTCTTTTGCCCATTCGTTATACTGGATCACACTTCGATTGCCATTCAAATCTTGCCTTTCCCGACTACAGTCTCTGCATAGACCATCCTTTCCTTCACATGATCTTCCACAAATTTTACAAAGATATTTCATCAGAAGTATAACCTCTGGCACACATTTATCGCATAAAAGCAACTGCATCAGTTGATAAAAGCCTTTTGGATAAAAGAAGGCAGGCACATGTTTTGATAGATGGAGAATTAATTCCCTTGTTTTTTTACCGACTTGAATTACATTTTTACAGACCAGACATTGCTGCATTATTCACTCTCTCCTCATTCTACCATCGCAGCTGTCTCTTCCGCCAAGTTATTCATTCTCTTAATATGTTTGATGGCTTGGTTAGGGCTATTTGCTTTCTTATTCATCAGATAGAGAATCTGCCCATCTGGCGAGTCACTGGAACGTCCTACTCTCCCTGCTACCTGGACAAGAGAAGCTTCATCAAAAATAGCAGCATCTGCCTCCAGCACAATACAATCACTACGGGGGATGGTTACGCCTCGCTCTAGAATAGTAGTAGTTATTAAGATCATGTACACCTGTTCACGAAAAGCACGCACCTTATGTTCCCGGGTAGGATCAGAAGCATGTACCCCCTCTACTTTCTCTCTCATATTCGGAAAGAAGTGCTGAACATAAGCGAGCACAAAAGGAATTTGCTCAATACGCGACACAAATATAAAGACTTGTCTTTGTGTCTGTATACTATTTCGCAAAAAAAGTAATAAAGAAGCAATCGGTTGCAATAAATGAATACTACGATGCAGTTTGTTTTTGATAAGCTTTGTTGGAATCGGGAGTGGATGTCCATGAAATCTAGCTGGCAAAATAGCATGAGTGGATGAAGTAAGCAACAGCCTTTTAGGCGAAGGGAAAAGTCGTCTGCCCGCTTGTGCTGCCACTAACTCTTTCTGTAAATAATCTGGGGGTGTTGCACTTAGATATAAAACCTTTCCGTGAGGCGTTAGTGAGCGTTTCACAGCATGATACAGCATCTCATTGCGATGATAAGGGTAAGCGTCTACCTCGTCTACTACTATCAAAGAAAAACGCTGGTAACACCGTAGCATCTGATGTGTAGTCGAAATAATTAAACGGCTTTGCTCCCATTTTTGCTGACTGCTACCATGGATAGCTACCACTGAAATAGACGGGAATACTTTTTGTAAACGTGGTGCTAATTCCAAAACTACGTCTTTTCTAGGAGTGGCAATACAAACGGTCCCTCCACGAGCCAACTCTGCATCAATAGCAGGAAATACAAGCTCCGTTTTCCCTGCTCCACATACGGCCCAAATAAGGAACCTCCGTTCTTTGGAAAAGACGAACTCCCTTACCTTTTTGGCTACAATCGCTTGTCTTTTAGAGAATTGTCCATTCCACCGCAAGAAGGCTTCGGAATTACCAAGTTGTTTAACGTGCGAGTCTGAGTGACTTGAAAAATCGGCAGGTACACATATAAGTGGAACACAGCACTTGCACCTTCCCATAGAGAGACAACTGTAGCAGTAGGAGCATAGTTGTTGACAGTTCTCGCAGATTGTCCGCTCAATCTCCTCTACACCATTGCATCGCTCACAATGATAAGACAATCGGCGTTGCCACCAGGACTGCTGTAGTTCAAGAGTGATACTAGGGCGCCACTCTGCTTTTCCCTGTAGAACTAGCCATTGCAAAGACATAATAAGGATGTCTAGATCATTTCTGGTCACATTGTCTTCTTGAAAACATAGCCTCTTAACTTCATCAAATAATAACGCCCTACCTTGTAGTTTAAAAAATAGTTGGTGCGTCCACTGATTGCCTCCTACAAGGAACTCTATTGCATTCCCTTTTTCTAGCACTCTAGACTTATCAATCTGCATTGCTTCTTCTATCTCTTCAAAGCTAAACACATAAGATCGCCCGTACGACTGGTTTCCACCCGTTTCCCTTACATATAAGCGATTTGCCTCTTTCGTGTATCCTTCAGCCAACGAACGTACTTGTTTGAGTGTACTAGGAAGGAGCCTTCCATCAGCTAGTTGCTGTGTAATCTTTTGGTTCACCCTATCCCTTATCGCAAAAATTAAAGCAAGTGATTTACTTTTGCCAATGATGTGCAATCTTCGTCCGTTCTGCTCTTTCCAAAATTGCCTGTCTACCTGGAAACACGGAGTAATATATGCTAAGACAGAATGTCCATCTTCTTTTAAATAAAGTACATATTCATGCATAATATCCATCCCCCTTTGTCCTTATTGTTAAAAAAGACAACGGGATAACGCAAGAAAAAAGAGACCAGCCCTTGACTCAGCTAGCCTCCTTTTCAACTGTTCGCAAATCAATTACGACCACTCGTTCTCTCCCTGCTTGTTGTTCTGTTATGGTATCTGGATGGACCCGGTATAAAATCTCCGTCATCCGTGGCGTATCGTCGGAAGAGCCTTCATCCACAAAACTAATAATAATTGGCTGTCCATATAAACCAGACTGAAACATCAGGGTGCGTACAGCCTCTTCTACTCTATGCTCTGAATTATGCAAAAGTAGTTGATAATGCGTCATGGTCAAAGGCTCCATAATAGCAGTGGCTCTACCTGACTCCATCCAGACATAGATCACTTTAAGCAAAAGAGCGGAGCAGCCGTATGCTGCAAGCAACCAGATCATAAAATCAGCTATCACGGTCATCCCCTCCTTTAATAAGGTATGCCGCACTGCTTGACTTGGTTGCTTTCTCTGCGCTCATTTTCATAAATTTTGTATGGTCCGTTTAAAAGCCTTACAACTTTACCCAGCCATTCTTAATCGAAATAACCACAGCTTGGGTACGATCTTGTACATTTAGCTTTTGTAAAATACTGCTAACATGATTTTTAACCGTCTTTTCACTAATGAATAAATATTCACCAATCATTCGATTGCTTTTTCCTTCTGCCATTAATTGCAGTACTTCACGTTCACGGCGTGTCAAAGACTCAATAATACGTGGGTCCATCACCGGTGACTCTTCGAACGTAATGCTACGATCCATTGATTCTTCCTGTTCACTTAAACGACGGAATTCATCAATTAATTTGCCGGTCACTTTCGGATGGATATAGGCCCCACCTTGGGCCACCACGCGTACTGCTTCTACCAATTCAGAAGTACCCATATCTTTTAATAAATAACCGGATGCTCCAGAACGCAGCGTGCGGTAGACATATCCTTCGTCATCATGAATGGACAAAATGATGACCTTTGTTTCTGGGCTAATTTTCACTACTTCTTCTGCAGCCGCAACACCGTTTACATTTGGCATATTAATATCCATCAATAAAACATCTGGTCTATATTCTGCCACTAGCTTGGGAGCCTCCATTCCATCGGAGCCCTCACCCACCACTTTGAAACCAGATTCCATATCAAGTATTCTCTTTACGCCTTCACGAAACAATTGATGATCGTCTACTAATACGATTTTAATTTCATCCAACAATTTTTCCACCGTAATTAACCTCCCTATTTGCCGGTACTTTTGGATACTGACGTAGGCTGTAGCGGTATTTGAAACACCACTTTAGTCCCTTCAAGGTTATTGGACGTAATGCCGATTCTGCCATTCAGTAATTGGCATCGTTCTTTCATTCCCATTATTCCGAACGATTGACCTTTTTTACTGACTTCACTCACATTAAATCCAATTCCATCATCTTTTACGACAATAAACATGTTTTCCAGCTGAAACTCAACTTTTATTTGAACAAAATTAGCTTTCGCATGCTTGTACACATTGTTTAGGCATTCCTGAACCAAGCGGAAAGCTGCCGCCTTAAATGAACTTTCCAACTTGTGTTCTTTGCCAAAAACTATTAGGTCAATATGTAATTTACTACGATCCTCAAAGGTTTGTATATACTTTTGCAAAGTTGGAATGAGTCCTAAGTCGTCTAAAGCCATTGGCCTCAAGTCAAAAATGATTTTTCTAACATCTGCTAAACTCATTCTTACAATCTCTTTTAAGCTAATTAACTCCTGTTGAGCATCCTGCATCGCTTCATTTTTCAACATCTTTTCTACGATTTCTGTACGCAATACTACATTAGCCATGGATTGTGCAGGTCCATCATGGATTTCCCGGGCTACCCGTTTACGTTCCTCCTCCTGGGCTTGAATAATTTTCAATCCCATAAGTTGGTGCTGCTTGGCAGACTCCAGAGCTTCCTCCACTTTGGACAAATCCCCTGCTAAAAAGCTGTGAACCACGCTGATCTGACTTAATAACCCTTCTGCTCTAGTAATTGTCTCTAGAATATTCCGCAGACGAAGCTCTAGTTCATCACGGCGTTTCTTTAAATTGTTTTCTCGCTCACGCATCAAGGATAGCTCTATTTGAATATTATGCGCCTCTTCATAAGCTGCGCGAATATCTGTTTCAGTAAAGCTTTGAAAATTGCGGCTTACTTGCACCAATCTCGACCTTGATCGACGGGACTGTAACTCTAAATTATCAACATTCTGGATCACTTCTGTTAATACTTGCCGAATTTCAACAATCTCTTTCTTGATTGCATTACTCTCAGAACGGGCACTTTCTGCAATTTGAAATATTTGTTCTTTGCTCATTTCAACCGTTCGAATCGTTTTTTTTATGACCCCATCTAGAAGGCTGATATCAATGCCTTTATCCATGGGTTTCCCCCTTATTTTTCCGTTTTCACTTTCGTAAATAGTTCGAGGAGCTGGGGTGCACCTACCTTGCGCAGTCCTACATCAAATCTTGGAATAGAATATGGATTTTCATTTGGCTTCACAACGTCTCTCCTAGATGTAAAGACATATTGATATCCTGCTTCTTTTACCGAATCAATAACAACGTTACTTGTATAGCCATGGGGTAGAGAAAGAGATTCTATTGGCTGTTTCACAAGTTGTTCCAAGCCTACCTTCGACATCTTAAAATCAACAAATAAACGGTCTCGGTACTCTTCCTCATTCTCTGCTCGCTGAAATTCTTCCAGGTATACAGGCTCCGTTCCCGCCTTCTGTACTCCCCACTCATTCGTCTCTTTATGTTCATGTAAACTGAATGTGTGCGAACCGATATCCACTAAGCCGGAAGCCAGCATTTCCTCAACTTGTTGGTAAGTAAGAGGAACGGTCATATTTTCTCGCTTTCGATCGAGGGTATCCCGCAATCTTCCTGCAATCACAAAGGCTGCAGACGGGTAACCATATTGGGAAAGCAACGGATACGCTTCTGTGTAATAACTTTCATAGCCGTCATCAAACGTAAGTAAAACAGCATTCTCCTTGGCTGTCACACCTGTTTGCATAAAAGCAAAAAATTCACTCAGGCTGATGGGATGAAGGTTATGTTCCTTCATAAACTGTAGATGCTCACCAAACTGCTCTGGTTTAATCACAAACGGCTTATCACTATCACGATTAATATGATGGTAATTTAAGACTACAACCTTGTCTTTGTACCATCTCTCATTTGATAGCGTTTCCTTTTGTTTAGCATCTCTAGAGGTCGTTTGCTCCACGTCTGACTTTCTACGCTCTATAGACTGAGACGTATCATCCCCCGTCTTTTGTTGCACATAATCCATTATTTCTACTCCGACACTCTCTGGTCTAAACCAATACACGAGGGTAGAAAACAGAAGGAGAAGAAAGAAAAAGACGAGAAAGAAAGGTTTTTTCTTCATGATGCCACATGTTCCTTTCGACCTTATTATAGTGCTTTTCGACAAAGATTTACAGAATCCTCTATGAAGTCTAACCCATTGAAGTTGTAATTGCCTAGCTTTTTTTGCTATTCTCATAAGAAAAAAGAAGCCTAGGAAAATCCCAGGCTTCTTTCTATTTTTTACAGGTTAGCAGCGTCTTTTTTCAGATCCTTTGCTTTATCTGTACGCTCCCATGGTACATTCAGATCATTACGACCGAAGTGACCATATGCTGCGGTTTGTTTGTAGATCGGACGACGTAGGTCTAATTGCTTAATGATACCTGCTGGGCGTAGATCAAAATTCTTGCGGATCAGCGCTACCAAATCGGATTCAGCAATTTTTCCTGTTCCAAATGTATTTACAGCGATAGATACCGGTTGAGCTACCCCAATAGCATAAGCTACTTGTACCTCACAATGTTCAGCAAGACCTGCTGCTACAATGTTTTTCGCAACATAGCGGGCTGCATAAGCACCAGAACGGTCTACTTTTGTAGGATCCTTACCGGAGAATGCACCACCACCATGACGAGCATAACCGCCATACGTATCTACGATGATTTTACGACCAGTTAGACCAGCATCCCCTTGAGGACCACCGATTACAAAACGGCCAGTTGGGTTAATAAAGTATTTCGTTTGATCGTCTAATAGATTTGCTGGAACGATCCGCTTGATTACCTGCTCCATCAGATCTTTTTTAATCTGATCCAATTCTACTTCTGGAGCGTGTTGTGTAGAAATAACAATGGTGTCAATGCGAACTGGCTTATCACCATCATATTCAACTGTTACTTGAGTTTTACCATCTGGACGAAGGTATTTAAGCGAACCATCTTTACGAACTTCTGTCAGACGACGTGCCAATTGGTGAGCCATACTGATTGGAAGAGGCATTAATTCTGGTGTTTCGTTGCAAGCATAACCAAACATCAGACCTTGGTCACCTGCACCGATTGCTTCGATTTCTTCATCTGTCATGCTACCTTCACGAGCTTCCAACGCTTGGTCAACACCTAGCGCGATATCTGCGGATTGCTCGCCGATTGCAGTAATAACACCGCATGTATCTGCGTCAAAACCATATTTTGCACGATCATAACCAATCTCACGAATCGTTTCTCTTACTAGCTTTTGAATATCTACATATGTAGAAGTTGTGATTTCCCCTGCCACTAGCACTAGACCAGTGGTAACAGATGTCTCGCATGCTACACGAGCATTCGCATCTTTAGACAAGATCGCGTCAAGAATAGAATCAGAGACTTGGTCACAAATCTTATCTGGATGTCCTTCTGTAACGGACTCAGATGTAAACAAGCGACGCCCTTTTTGCAATTCCATACTTTTACCTCCTTAAACTGGAAACATGATATATAATATGTTTGCCGAGCCAGGTTTCCATCACGACAAAAAGAAAAACCTTTCCCATTGCTGAGGAAAAGGTTGCTTTTCTAATGCGTTCCCTAACCCTCTTATCGGCCAGAGTAAGATTAACTATTTGAATAGTTATCCTTCCTCTGCTGGTTAGCACCGCTCAAAACGGTTGCCGGGCTTCATAGGGCCAGTCCCTCCGCCTACTCTGGATAAGAGTAATATCCATGATGTATAGAATAATCTTTTTTTAGAAGGGTGTCAATGTACTTTTTAAAAAATATCTGATTTTTTACAATTGGAATGATTTAGCAAATACAGTAACCATTTCTCCTCGTTTTACAGGATGTTCCGGTTTAAAGCTCCCATCCTGATAACCATGTAACCAGCCATAGCGAGAAAGGGTTTCTATAGCAGCCACAGCCCAATGTGAATTAGGAACATCACGATAGGAAACACTTGACGATTTTGACACGTTTATTTTCTTAGCACGTGCAATCATCAAAGCCATTTCTGCTCGATTAACCGAACGATCCGGTTCAATTTTTCCATTGTATCCGTTCATAATCCCCAACTGGGAAGCCTGTAAAAGACTCTCATAAGCCCAATGCTTTTTGTTTAAATCCTTATAGGTATTAGTGCCTACACGCCCGGTGTGCATATTTTTGGCTTTCATCGAGCGCAGGAGCATGTCTGCAAACTCAGCTCTTGTCATATTAGCATCTGGTCGAAAACTGTACGTATAGGGTATCGTAATCACGCCCCGTTGAGTTAAACGCCCAATATCATTTTTAGCCCAATGCCCTTGTATGTCACGAAAGCCTCCATACATCTCCTGACGAGCTATCGTAAATCGATACGCATCATAGCGGAATGGCGTAGTGCTGGTCAGCTTCAGATAATAAGTACCTGCAGCTAATTTGCGTTCAAAGACAATGCTGTTATCTTGTCCAGAAACATTCTCCGCTTGAATAGCATATTTCATATCGCGACTATCAAAAATACTCATCATTATCTTTGTCTGTGGAGGTACGTATGGCGCTCGAATCGTAACATATGTTTCTTTCGCTATCGAGAATGTGAACCAGTCATTATCCGCTTCTGAAGAGATAGTCCCCGTAATCAGATTATTGTCGCCTAATTTTGTAGCTAAACGATACGTGTCGTTTGGCTCATTGGGGTCTTTTCGTTCCGGCATGTAATTTAGCTGAAAAAAGTATTCTCCGCTCACGGCGGCAGGATAGCTGTTCTGAATTTGGAACAAATAACGCCCCGGTGTTACATTCATCTCTAAGCTTTCTAAAGGGTCTGTCGCTGAGCTGTTATCAAGAAAAATTCCTCCAGATGTCTTATCGAGTTCTTTACGCACCCTAATTTGTGGATCTAATCGTAACGTATCTGTATCCACTCGCAAATAAAGCTTGCCTGGATCGCGCACAAAATAAGAATACCAATCAACATCCTGTGCCGTATGAAAGTTCCCCTTGATCTCAATATTATTACCTGCAGGCAAAGGACGAACTTGATCAATACTATTATTTGGCTCATATCGATCAGGTGCAATGGAAAAACGATTCGTAATTGTGTAACGTATGGTACTGGATATCCCAGACCGTTGCAGATGGATGTGAACTTTCCCCGGTTTAACAGGAATTGTTGCAGTTGCTTTATTTCCAAGGTAGTACGTATCCTGTGGCTTCCCATCCTGATAAACGCTGGCCGCCAATGGAGCTGAGTTCCCAACCGATACCTCTGCATGTAATTCCAAAGTTCCCTCATATGGAATATCTGTATAAAACCAATCGCTTTTATCTTTCTCACTCAATGAACCGCGTATTTGACTTTCCATGGGAAAAGCTGCGGCTGTCTGCTGTGAGTTGTTCGGTTCATTTATGTCATCAGGCAATGTACTCATTACTGCCTTTTGAATATTTAACAGTCCATATCCTGTCCGTTTATCCCATCTAGTTCCATTTAATTTAGTCGCCGAATGATATAGAAGCTGTCGTACTTCTAACGGATTCATAGTAGGGTTCTTCGCAAGAATTAGCGCTGCCGCACCGGCTACCTGAGGAGCGGCTGCAGAAGTACCCTTCATTGGATCATACCCGCCACCTCTAGCTGTGGTGTACACATTGACACCAGGAGCCACTAAATTAATTTCTGGCCCAAAATTAGAACGACTATGGATGGTATTAGAACCAGTAACAGCACCAACAGCTATCACGGTTGGAAAAGCAGCAGGATAGTTCACACGGCTACCTTCATTTCCAGTGGCCGCTACGACAACTACGCCTCGGTCTTCCGCAAAATCTACCGCATCTTCAAGAGCCTTGGAATAATACAATGTGCTGGCTGACATCAGAATAATTTTACTTCCTTCATTAACTGCTCGTCTTATCCCTGCTGCTAACCGGTCAGAAGATGAGAACCCCTTTTTATCTAACACCTTGATAGGCAAAATCTTAGCATTCCACAATACCCCCGTTACTCCTGTGGCATTGTTTCCTTTAGCTCCTAATATCCCTATCACATTCGTTCCGTGCCCGTTTAGATCAGACGCACTTTCCCCTTGTACCAAATTGATAGTAGGCAACAGGTTGTCCTTTAAATCTGGATGGGAGGAATCTACTCCCGAATCAAGTACGGCGATCTTAATAGCTGTATTGCTGTTGACGATCTTCCAAGCTTCAATCGCTCTAATTTGTGATAGATGGAGCTGTTTTGAAAAATAAGGATCATTCGGGTTAGTAGCTGCTGCCCACGCTGTTGCCTCACCAACCGTAAGAGTGATTACAGCAATAACCGCCGGAATTATCATTCTTTTTTTCAAGTGTGAATATAGCATATGTTACCCTTTCCCCCTTCTCCTCTAGAGAGGTAATCAGGAAAGATTAGCGTCTTAATCTTTCTATTATTCATTTATATAGCATAGTACAGCCCTGCTCAAGAGACAACTATTTCCTTCGCCTAAATAATTCCAAAGCATCGTATACAAAGACCCCTCTCATATCGAAAGGGGTCACAGAAAGGATTACTGGATGAATCCCTTGTTATTTTCATGTAAATCTAACTTTTGAGCTTTTACATCTTTATCCTGCTTTGCGTCCGGTACATAAGCCTTACATTTAGACAAGTCTAGCTCTTTGCCTTCCAGAGAACTTGCTGGGATATAGAAACCCCATACACGTTGAGTTTTAGGCTTAACATAAAGACTATGCAAACCAAAATGCATACGCGCAATGTCTCTGCCAATCTCATCACGGATATAGACAGGAACTTCCGTGAATTCCACACGTTTATCCAAACCGTTCATGAAGGCAACAATCACTTTTAAGCCACCATCCTGAACCTGAACTAAATCAATAGCTGTCAACTCTACTTGACCATCTTGAATCGGGAAGAGATCTTTCACCTTTTGCATGTAAGTCTCTTCTTCTTCATCAGTCAAGCCATTGTGCTTCTCTACTAGCTTTTCTTCCATTTGATATTGGTCTAATTGTTCTTTATCATAGACCATAAATAATTGCGTATCATCTTCAGGCATGAACAAGAAGTCATCCCATTCAAAGATGAATTCGCATGGACTTGCAGACATATCCTGCAAACCACCCATTGTCAGCATCTCAAAGGATTTGCGTGCTACTACTTTACCTTCAGAGGTGACCAGAGCAAGTGGTAGTTTATTTAACATAATATCTTGATGCGTAGCATTACGGACAAATGTCATTACCAAGAATCCTGTATTTAACACATTAGTAAAGAACGGAAAAATTCCTACCTCATCGCGGACAACCGGTGGCAACTCATCATGAATAAATTGCAACAACTCAACGTCCATCTCTTCCAAACTCTTGGAACCCAAACTATTCAAGTTTAGAAACAATTCCTTGGAAGGGATGCGGTTAGATGATTGCTCTGGCTGCTCAATACCAGATACACCTAGGTAAAATTCCTTTTGTAGAAACTCATGAATATCATCACGGGCTTGTTCCAATCCTTGTTTAGAACCAAACCAATTCTCTAAATGCCAACTCATTCTATAACCTCCTGTGCATAAGGCAAGGCGACAGCCATCAGCAGTCACCTTGCACGCTTTTCTCTCTATAAAATTTCTACATCCAATTCCCAGTTGGATTTATTAACCTTGTCATTCATCGTAACAACATTTGGAGGGAACGCCAATATCCAAGGCTTGCTAGAACCGCTCTTCAGACTGATCTTACTTCCATCAACAACCCCTTGAGCTATTACTTGCTCAGTGATCCCATTACGAACTATAACGCGTAAAGCTTTTGGTTCAAAGGTATTTTCCAAAGCGCTACGAATTAGCATTGCTACAATTAAATGTCCGTCTTCTTTTAAACCTATATCAAAACCAGTGAAACTAACTGTGCCTGGAGCCAGGAAAGGAAGAAAGTGTATCATGTTTTCCAGACGATCCTTTTGAGTAGTAGTCAATCGTTTTTCCATAGCTGGATCGATCTCGAGATTTTTCGGCCAAACAAATTCACGATGCGGTAACCCAATAATCAGTTTCCATTGTCTAACGTCCATGGACTTTCTGTTTGTCACTAGCTCTTCAGGGAAAGTAATTTCCCATGGCCGACTGCTCATCGGTGGAATAGTTCCAACTGGACTCAGATCAAATTCCCCTTTAGCAAATAAACGGCCCTCGATAGCAATCGCTAGGTCTAATTTACCCATTTCTACCGGTATTGATGAGGCATTTCGAATAAATAATGCTACTGTAACGGACCCTTCACGGGGAATCAAGCTAAAGCCTGTAAGTCCTATCGTTCCCTCAGGGATATCCGGCAAGCTATCATTTAAGAAGCGCAAGGTGTACTTTTTCTCCTGATCCAGCATTTCATTCCATACTGGGTTAAAAGAAACATCCAGGTCGCTTGATTTTAACATTTTTTCCGTCGCTTCTTCAATCCGATTGTGCGTAGTCTGAGAAAGGTCTTTCTTCAAATCCTCAGGAGTTCTCATTTCACTATCATTGGTAAACCAGTTCTTCAAAAAGTTAAACATAATATCCTCCTCTTTGCTGTGGTACAAAATTCCTACAATATAAAATACCCTTTTAACAAGGTAATATCTCTATCCATACGAACAAGAGCCGCTACAAGAACACTTCATACTGAACTAAACCTAATAGGTAGATATGATATCTAGCTACTTAACCGATTAGTTCTGAGCAAGCTGCACTCTCCATTGTGATAAATCAACGTTCTCCTTTAGGATGCTCTCTTTTGGAAAAATAAACATCCAAGGTTTGCTTGTTTGTGCGTTAACAACAAAATCTTTCAATTGGAATACACCCTCTGCTACCTTTTCACCCGTAGCATCAAAGAGTGCCAGTGGCAGTTGTTCAAAGGAGAGATTCTGAGTCGATCCATTGCGAATTAAGAGAATCGTACGAATCATACCTTCATCGTTTTGCTTCGCCTGAACGCTCTGAACATTTACTTCGCCTTCTTTTAACTCGGGAAGCTTTTTTGCCAGCTCGATAAAGAATTTCTTTTGATCGTCAGTTAACGATGCCATCCAAGACTCTTCCAGCTCCAGGTTTTGCGGCAAAACCATTTTCTTTTGAGCCAATTCAAAAGCAAGTCGCCAATTTTGCAAAAGAACATTGGTCGTGATAAAGTGCTCTCTAGTGAAAATAAAGTTCCACGGTCTAGCATGGAAAGCTGGGATTTCTCCAAGCTCACCCAGATCAAATTCTTGTCGAGTAAACAGCTTATCGCCTTCAAACATGATGAGTAGGGTCATTTTCCCTAACACAACTGGCTTATTGCTTGCATTTCGTACAAAAGCCGCTATTTCAACTCCGTCCTCATGCGGCACCATATTAAAACCTGAGATAGCAATGTTCCCTTCTTCCAAAGGCTCCAATTGATTAGCCATAAAGGACATGGAATACTTCTGCATATTATCTAGCTCGCGCTCCCACAACGGATGCAAAGAGAGCTCCGTCACACGTGTAGCCAAACCATTTGCTTTTTTCTGTTGTTGGGTAGTCTTCCCAGATTTTCCACCCTTTTTAACCGGAGCTTGTTTATCCGATTTCTTAACAGGCAACACCGATTGTTCCTTACTTTTAGGTAACGTAGCGGTGTCTTTCTCATCACCTGACAATATATTTTTTAAAAAGGAAAACATGATTTTTCCGCTCCCATGTATATAGTATTGTCTACCTATAATCTTATCTTTTCATATTATCATAAGTAACCTTCAAAATACAAAAGCCCATATTTTCCTTAGCTCAATCGCTTCAGGCATTCCTTTATACCTTGCTCATATGGGGTATGTACCAGAGTCCCAAGCTCGCGTTCATATTTGCTACCGTCCAATTGAAGGGTAGCTTCGGTTACATACATCATTTCTACCATTTCTCGCATAAAAGGCTGAAACCAGCCCAGCATAGTCATTAATCTGCGCCCAACTGGGATTATCAAATTCTTTCTTCCATTATATAGACGTGCAATCTCCCTGATTTGTTTAGCTAAGATCGTACCTGAACCTGGAATATTCCATGTCGTTCCGAATGTGTGCGGACGTTTAGCCAGTTGTACGATCGCTTGTGCTGCATCTGGTGTGTAGATATATTCACGCTGGACGTTAGGATCACCAATAAATATACTCGGCTTACCCTTTGCCATAGCCTGCAAAGTGACACCCAAAAACGTATTGTGAGCATGGGGACCATAAAAATCAGGTAAGTGGACCAGCATGCATGACGTGCCCTCTTCATGTGCTTTCCACACAAGTTGTTCCATCTCTAGGCGAATCTTGCCTTTTGTAGTATGTGGTTCTTTAGAGTGCTGTTCATTTACTAGTTTTGTTTTTGCCCTGCCATATGCGTAGATGTTGTCAATCACGACGACTTTCGCCTGATGGTACTTAGCGGCTGTTAAGACATTGTTCATTAAAGTAGGGTGACCTATTTTCCACTCTGGATAAGGAACACTAACACAGTGAAAAATCACATCTACCCCTGTAGCAGCTTGCAATACATCTTCTAGGTGATAGGCATCTCCTGAGTATAGCGTCAGAGTAGGATGGTAAGCTGGTTCCACATAGCTTGATTGTTTATTTCCAGCTTCCGAGATCGCTTCCCAATCTGCTTGCAGATTCGCAAGCTTTTTATCTGAACGGGCAAACGCTACTGTATGAATACCACTTCGTAGTAATTCTAATACCAATTCTGCTCCAATACTACCTGTTGATCCAAATACCAATGCTTTGTTCATGTTATTCTCCCCTTTTTAACCAATGGTCAATTAAATTTTTAGAAAAGAACTCGACGACCGCCGAGTTCTTTTCACTGCTCATTAACTCCATTCTGTGAAATCAGTTGACCTGTCAAGTACCGCACATGCACTTTTACGAGTGACTCCACATCTTCGTAGGATTGCTTCGTCTGGATATAATGGACGACAAACCCATGTAAAGAGAGGAACAGTACCCACGGTATTGTGTACATATTCCCTACCTTTTGCAGTGTCTCTCCCGCCTCTTCCCTTACCAAACTTGCAAACGTTTCATAACAACTATCCTGTTCTGGCTGAGCATACTGCTGAGTCTCCGGTTCATTCGTACAGAACATCATTTCATAATGATGCGGATGGCTAAGACCAAAATGGATAAAGGTTTCCATTAAAGCTTCTAATTGGTGATGTGGCTGCTTCTCTTGCTCAGTTGGTTCAATAGATTTTTTCATTTGTTCCTTTAACGTACGGTAATCCTCTTGCACGATAGCATTAAATAACTCAGCTTTTTCTTTAAAATGATAGTAGAGTGCCCCGTGGCTGTAGCCTAGCTTTTGTGCAATACTCCGCATAGAAACCGCTCGATAGCCTTGTGTTACAAACAATTCGCGGGCTACCTTTACAATCTGTTCGCGACTTAGTTCTTTAGCTACTGCTTTTCTTGCCGCCATCGTACACACCTCCTTATTAAACGCACACCACTTTATTTAACCAATGGTCAATTATTATTTTCAGTATATAATGAGCTCCCGTACATGTCAAATTCAAATTGGTTGTTTTATTTTCTAACAACTGAGAGCATACAAGCTTTTCGAATCTCTTCCTTATTATATAGGATTTTGTAATGATGATATTTCCCTCTCTTTTTACCTGTCATTTTCTATATACAAAAAAACGAGCGTGAAGCTCGCTCGTCTCATTTGTCGTTTGTCATTTTTACTTCTTACGCTATATTTCCTTCACCAGCACTCTTCGCCGTTTTCTTCTGCAAATGCAGTAACCGCCACATCAAGAAAATTGCCCCAACGGCCAATCCGGTAATCAAGCCAATCCAATAACCGAATGCACCTAGGTCTGTGATTTGAACCAATAAAAATCCAAGTGGCAAACCAATGACCCAATAGGAAACCAAAGCAACGATGAAAGTGACGTTCACATCTTTATATCCTCGCAGCGCCCCTTGAATAGGTGCAGCAACCGCATCAGATAGCTGGAAAAATATCGCATACAACAAGAAGTGCTGAGCCATCTCAAATACCTCAATGTCATTCGTGTAAAGTGCCGCCACTTCTTTGTTGAAGAAAATCAAAGCTCCTGAAAATAAAGCCCCCAGCGCAACGGCAATCCCTATCCCTAAAAAACTGTACTGCCTGGCTTCCCGGAATCGCTTGGCTCCCACTTCATGGCCAACAACAATCGTTAATGCCATGGCAATACTCATCGGTACCATATATAGGAAGGAAGCAAAATTCATTGCCACCTGATGCGCTGCAATCGTAATGGTATCGAATCGGCTCATCAGCAAGGTAACCGCCGCAAAAATACTGGTTTCAAAAAAGATAGAAAATCCAATCGGCAGACCCAATTTTAAAATTTCTCCCCATGTCTTGACAGATAGCTTGTAAAACTTGCTAAACAACCCATACTCCTGAAAGTTACCAACCCGCAACACAACAAAACAGGTAATGATCAGGATGATCCAATAGGTAATGGCAGTCGCTACCCCTGCCCCAACTCCACCCAATCGTGGAAAGCCAAACTTACCGAAGATCAACAAGTAATTCAACACGACATTAATTGGCAAAGAGATAAGGGAAATAAACATGGTAACTCTTGTCTGGCCCAAGGCATCAATGAAACAACGCAGAACCGTGTAGACAAAGACTGGAATAATACCAAAAGCAAGGGCCAGTAAAAAATCCCGGGCAATTCGGTGTACCTCTGGCTCCAGCCTCATTCCAGTAAGGATAGAAGGGATAGCAACTATGCCAATGAGGATAACAGAAACGGCAATAGCAGTTCCTAAATAAATTCCTTGGATAACAATATAAGGAACTCTCTCTTTCTTCTGTGCACCAATCATTTGAGCAACGATTGGAGTAACGGCTAACAGAATCCCGTTTAATCCAGTAAAAACAGGCGCCCATATACTAGTTGCAATAGCTACACCTGCTAGGTCAAATGCCCCCGCATGTCCTGACATAATCGTATCAAAGAAGGACATCGCAAAAAGAGCTACTTGTGTGACCATAATCGGCAAAAGAATGAGTAAAAAATGTTTGGATTTTTGAGATAAGTTGTAGGTTTGGTTCATGATTGACCTCTGTATTTTTTTGGATAATTACAAAGTCTAATTATAGCATAGTTTGGATTTTTTAGCTTTTTTATTCAGTATATTTTATTTTTTGTAAACATAACAATCCTTTATATAGATTATGGTAAACTAATGGATTGCCAATGGAAAACCAAGTAATGGGTTTCTCTATTTCTATATTGTGGGTATATTCCTTCCTTAGGAATTAGTTACAGCCATATTCCTTTTTTCTACAAATGATAAAGTAACAAGCTACTGCTAAAGCTTGGTAATTGGTAGAGTTTAGCAGTTTACAGTATATTACAAATTATTGTAAAGGTATGTGCTATTACCTCTACAATCGCTCAAGGAACAGTAACAGAAGCTCAATTCTTGCAAGTAGCAGTTAACGAAGGTACAAAAGTTACTGTTGCTGATCTTGAAGAAGCTGGTTACACTGTAGCTTTCCAAGCAACAAAAGCTGTTTTCGCTAATAACGATACAACTTCTGCAACTGGTGAGCTTAAAAATGGCCTAACTAATGCAGATAACTTTAAGTATAAAGTAGTTGTTTCAAAAGACAATGAAAAGTTTGAATCTGCTCTAGTATCCGTTACAGTATTGGATGCACAAGTAGTTATCGAACCAACTGAAGTTAAATTGTTTGAAAACAACGCTGCAATTGACAAAGGATACGCAACTCTTGGTCAAAACCTAAGCATTTCTATCACAAAGGGTAAAAACTTTGCTGGTGAAGTTCTAGAAGCAGATGCTGGTTTCGTAGCTGATGAACTAGCTGCAGCAGCTGAATACACTTCTAGCCAACCATCTGTAGCTCTTGTGAGCAAAGACGGTAAACTGAACCTTCTTAAAGAAGGAACTTCTATCATTACTGTAAAAGTTGGCGAAAAAACAATCTCTTTTGACTTGTTAGTTAAAGCTACTCCTGTAGTAGACACTATCCAAGACACAACTGCAAAATTGAAATCCGATGAAATAGCATTGGAAGTAACTGTGTTGGATCAACACGGTGCTGAATTCAAACTTGCAGATGTTGCTGGACTTACTGTAGCAACTCAATCTGGTAAAGATACTGTAGTAGCTCTACCAGCAGTTGATGCGCTTAAAGCAGAGAACGGTAAGCTTGTAGTTAACTTCGCAAAGCTTGCTGAAGGTACTGACACTCTTGTTATTAAAAACGGAGACAAACAAATCGGTACAGTTGCAGTTACTGTTGTAGACGTAGCTGATAAAGACGTAGATTCCTACAAACTAGTTCCTGAGAACACAGATGCTGATCTTACTTTGGACATCTTCAAACCAGAAAAGAAAAAAGTAAATCTTAAAGTACAAAAATTTGTTGGAGACGTGTTGAAAGATGAAAGCAAAGATGCAGAAGATGGTTTCAGCTTCAAATCCTCCGATGATAAAGTAGCAACTGTTGATGCAACAACAGGTGAAGTAACTGCAGTAGCTGCAGGTAAAGTTGTAATTTCCTATGTAGAAGGTAGTGTAGTGGTTGGTACAGTAGAAATTACTGTAGAAAACTCTACTCCACAAATCACAGACGTTAAACTACAAGAAGGCAAAACTGCTGTTGTAGTTGATGCTTCTAAAACAGATGCTGATCTTCTAGCTGACCTGTTTGACGAGCTAGACGTATTCGCTGGTGAGCAAAAGCTTTCAGTAACAATCGATATGCTTGCAAGCATTGCTGACTCTGAGAATGCAATTGCAATCAAAGACGGCGAAGTAACAATCAAAGCTGATGCAGCTAAAGATGGTACAATCGTATTCACTTTCTCTGACTCTTATGGCAAGATCACAAGAGACTTTGATCTTAAAATTGTTAAAACTGAAGAAGCTCCTGAAGAAGGTGCTGAAGAAGAAGACAACAACTAATTCTACAGCTATCTTGTCTAATAAATCCATTCTAATGGTTATGACAAGTCTTCTTAGCGAGTTACTCAACTCATAAAGAGAGAAACCCTCTTGGTGCCAAGGACACTTCTCCTGAGCCTTGAGGGTTTCTCTTTACATACATAACTCCTGTTTACCTGCAAGGGCGCTATCCTTTCAAAAATGAGTGGGCACAGAGCAGCTCTGACACTACGAGGACGACACGCATCGAGACCACTCAATGTATGTCGTCCTTTCCCTATATAATGGTAATTCATGACTTTTTTGTTCAGAATATTAAAATATAGAATCTTTATACATAACGTTATAAAACAGGATTAATGGCTACAATGATTACTATACTTCAAGAATATTTTCTAACTAGAATCACTCCATACATGAAGCCTACTCTAAAAAAAGGTGGATCGATGTAATGTTACTGATGAACACGGTAGAAATCTTTCTAGAATACATGTCATCTATCGGTCGAAGTGAAGAAACCATTTCTGGTTACGGAAAAGACTTGGTATACTTTACACGCTTTCTTGAAAACAAATATAACTGTGAATCTTACATGGATGAAGTAACTGTAAGCGATATTGAAGAATATCTACATTATCTGAAGGAAGAACGTGGCTATGCTCCTGCTAGTAGGTTACGTAATCTTCACACGCTCCGTTCCTTTTTTGCTTACGCTTACAAAAAAGAACTCGTTGTACGTAACATTGCCCTTTCTGTAGAAAAGATAAAAGTCCAGCAGAAGGAGCGGACGTACTTAACAGACGGCGAAGTGGAACGGCTCGTACACGCAATTGATCATGCTCTCATTCGTCTCGTAGTCATTGTCTTGTATATGACCGGTTTACGTATCTCAGAGTGCCTTAATCTCACGGTAGACGATGTGAATGTGGAGGAAAAGGTAATCCATGTGGTGGCTGGTAAAGGTAACAAGGATCGACTTATCCCCATTTCACTCCGGTTACTCCCGTTATTGCAGGAATATCTCCAGGAGAAGCGACCAAAGACTGGTTCCCCCCTATTCTTTTGTACGAAAAAGACAGGGATGCTCTCTCCCGTCTACGTAAACAAAGTAATTACGGAAGCCGTAAAAAAGCTAGGCTGGAAAAAGAAAGTGACGGCTCACATCCTACGACACAGCTTTGCTAGCCAGCTAGTTAAAAATGATGTGAATCTGGTACAAATTCAAAAGCTACTGGGACACTCTTCATTAAACGTAACCAGTATCTATACGCACACCAATTTAGATCAACTCAGCGATGCCATAAACACCCTGTAATCCTTTGATATAGAAACGAACTACATACATCCAACATATCTAGGAGTGTTGAAAGTGGAATTACCTACAGAGAAAAAGCCTATCTATGATGAACGTGTAAATGAAATACTACGTGGACTAGTAGAGGGGAAATCCAGAGACCTCTTGGCACAGGACCTGGGGCATAAAAACTACAAGACGCTAGATATCTATATGCGTCGCAAGAACTTCATCTGGGATCGTGATAAACAAACATATGTACCGGCCCACAACCGTATAGAAAAATGGGATTCCAGCAAGGATCTAGTTAGTTCATCTAAAATATCTACGATCATCTCTCTATTCCAGAAAGAAGGCGCTGATGCTAAAACGATTGCTAAACGCTTAGGATTTAACGATCATCGTGATCTAGCTACGTACATGAAGTCAAAAGGGTATAAGTGGGCTTCGGATAAGAAGAATTATGAAAAGATGACGGGGAGATTTCCAGAAGAAACACTGTCGGTTTCCCTGCCTGCTACAATGCAAACGGAAGGAGGTAGCGTAGAGGCTTTAGAGGCCACTCAGAGCGTTTTAAAAGCTAATCGCATAGATAAGGGACGGTTAGAAACCTATCTGCCTATTTTGGAGCTTCTAGAGCGAAATAGAGATAGATTGATTGACCTCATTGTGCCAGGCTCAGAATCAGGCAAAGTACCTCGCTATGCCGTACCTGGAATTTTTGTCACTAAATCTGTGCATATGACTAATACATTAGATCAAATGGTGAGGGAATATAGTAAAGAGAAGAACATTAGTCAACGTGATATCTTTGCGGTGGCATTGATTGAGTTTTTTCAGAGATATGGGTATGAGAGGGAGATTGAGACGTTATTGGGGAGAATGTAGGTGGTTGGTGGTTATGGGTTTCACTTTAAAGTATACTATTTTCATAAAATGTCTTGTAGTTATTGGGTGATTGAAAATATTCAGCAGAGATTAAAATCATATAAATAAATTGATTTCTAGTAGTTAAAAGTTTCAGTTTCAATAAGGTGTTTATGTTAATAGTATCTGATAGTTAGAGAGCCCCCTAGACTCAGCAGTAATGCTTTGTCATAGGGGGCTCTTTTCTTCTTTTACTTCAACGAATTAATGAAGATATACATTCTTTAATTAAGAAATTACTGTACCTTCAAAAGTAGCCTTAGCTGTATCAAGAGCTACTTTAGCTGCTTCTAACTCAGCTTTCGTAGCAGCAGCATTATTAAATACTACTTCTGCTTCTTGGATTTCATCGTTATAAGCATCTTTAGCTACTTGAGGATATTCTCCCGCATTAGTTCCAGCTACTGCTACACTATTTTGTTCTTTTGCAGCTGTAATCGCTTCTTCAAGAGCATCTTTAGCTGCTTTCAATTCAGCTGCTTCTTTTGCTTTATCAAACTCAGTACGAGCATCTGTAACTGTTTTCTTAGCAGCAGCTACTTTTCCTTCAAGTTCTGTTTTTTCAGCACCAGCAGCAACTTTTGCTACTGTAGCTTCTGCATCTGCAACAGCTGTTTCAGCTGCTGTTAGTTTAGCTTCTACTGTTAAATCTTCTTTAGCTGCATCTTCTAGAGCTTCTACAGCTGCTTTAGCATCTTTTAGTGCAGTTGCAGCGTCGCCATCAAATTTTGCGCGAGCATCTGTAACTGTTTTTTCTGCAAGTGTTACTTTTGCATCAAGAAGTTTTTTCTCGTTAGCATCTGCAACCAATGCTACTTTTTCTTTAGCTGTTTTCAATGCAGCTTCTGCAGCTAAAAGATCTGCTTCTTTAGTTAGATCTTTACCTGCTGCAGTTTCCAAATCAGTCACTGCAGTTTTAGCTGCTGCTAGATTAGCTGCAACATCGCCAGCAGCTGTTTTCAGCTCAGCCATTTTCTTTTCTGCAGCTTCTAGAACTTTAAGATTTTTTACAGCCTTTTGTTGAATCGCATTTAAAGCATTGTATTGAGTACGTACATCAACAAGTGTTGCTTCGTCTGATAGAGTAAGTTTGTCAACTGATGGAAGGTTAGTAATTGCCTTAGCTACAGCATCAGCAACTTTTGCTTCATCAGGAGTTATACCTGCTTCAGGAACGAAAGTAATTGCATACTCACCAGTTAATTTAGCACCTTTGTAAGACTCTAGGCTCTTAGAAACAGTAATCAGATTAGAACCTTTAGAGGTTTTCAACGATCCATCAGGTAGTGAAATAATGACAGTATCATAACCATTTTCAGGTTTATCATCTGAATCTGAAACTGTAAGAATAGTTCCTTTTGGTAGGTTCTCACCATCAAGTGTATAGTTTGCAGGGTTTACAGCATTTTTCTCGCTACCTGTATACTGAACACCTGATGTAAACGTCAATGTAATTGTATCAGGACCATCACCATTCTCGGCTCCAACTACTCCATTGTAAAGTGTATTATCTGAAAGTTTGCCTTTAACCATGAACACTTCATCAGCCACTACAGCATCAGGTTTAATTTCAAAGACTTTAGTCAAGGTTTCGGCAGTATTTCCTACATCATCAGAGATAGAACGAACAACAAGTGTCCAGTGGATATCTCCGCCATTGTTTACAATAGTCTGTGGAAGGTCTTCTAGGTTCTCTGGTGTTGGTACTACTTCAAATTGTTTATCTGCACGGTTTTTATCAGTGTAGTCTACAACTTTTCCCTTGATAGTCTTAGTATTACCATCTTTATCTTTACCTAAGAACTCAATAATTGGTTCTGGAACTTTTGGTTGACTTTGAGAAGGTGTATCAAGGTCTTTACCAGGAAGCTTAACAGGTTTACTCATTTCAACATTATAACGACCCGTACTAATTTGAGTAATGTCTTTAATTGTTGGACTAACAGTATCAGGCGTAGTCATAATAGTATCATTCAATAACATTTCAATGTCAGCATTGTGTTTTCCATTTGCTGGATTAGTTACAGAGCTAGCTGGGATGAATAAACGATACTTATCATTGTAGTAGTTCTTGGTAGTTACTTTGGTATCGTAAATTTCAGTCCAGTCAGTTTTCAACTCAAACACGTACTCATTTTTATTTTCAGCTGTGTCATCCATAGCTAATTCAGGAGTTACTTTATATTTGCCAGCCGCATCAGCTACATTTACCCAACTCTCAGTACCATCAGCATTCTTAACAGCAACTTGAAGTTTTACTTTGTCAGCTGTTAAACCGTCAACTTCTTTGTTGAATGTTACACGGAACTGCTCTGGAGATTCAACACTTACAGTAGAAGATGGAATTGCGTTATCAGCTTTTACTTCAAAGTCTAGAGTCTGGCTGGTAGAGATGTTTTTATCATCTGTCAAACCAGCGAAGTCATAAATAGAAGATAATTGTACAGAATGAGTACCTGCTTTTAGATAATCCAATGTACGAATAGTCAATTGGTCACGTTTATCTTCTAAAGTGGCTTGGTCAAATTCACCGAACTCTAATTCCTTAATTACCGTTAAACCACCATCAAGTGAAACTTGAGCTTGAGCAATTGATTCTGAGAACTTAACTACTACCGTTTTCAGACCGTTTGCATCTACTGATGTTACTTCTGGTTTACGAGCATCGGCTAAAATAAATTCAGCTTTTGTAGTTTGTGGGCCTGCAGTGTTTGTTTGAACAAATTCTACTTTAACTGGCTTATTATCAGTTAAAATATTTGTCCATGTGTCGCCCACTTTTTCAGTTTTATCCAAAATAACTTCAAGTGCTTTTGGATTACCCTCAACTTTTTTCAGTCCACGAACTTTTTTAGCTACATTGTCCTGTGTAACCTTGATTTCAGTTCCTGTTTTAAGCAGCGCATTTTTATTAGCGTCTACTTTGTATTTACCAGTAGTTTCATCTTTTTGTACAAAATCAGCTACATCAACATTTTTATTGAAGTAGACAGTTACACGATCTGCTTGATTAGACCCAGCAGATTGAACTACAGGTAATTGATCAATTTCACCTGTATCTCCAGGATTCACTTTGAAATATACTTCTTTTGTCCCAATGACTTTACCAATTAGATATTTGTAGTCACCAGATGCCTCAATAACTTGGGCATCTACTTTTGCTACAAGATCATTTTGACTGAATTCAGATCTTAATGTAACAGTCGCAATACCTTTTTGAACAGTTACTCGTGTATTTGCTAAGTTACCATAAGTCGTGCTGAATGAAATTACAACGTTATCAGCATTTTCATCAACTAGACCAGTTACTTTGTCTAACAATTTAGCAGTAATTACAAGGGTATCTACTCCGTCAGATTTAAGCTGATCGCCTGCTGCGTCAGTAGTTAGTTCAAGCTTGTACAAATCTGTAATTACAGGAGTTTTGAACTTGCTTTCTTTCAAAGTAATCGGTTTGCCATCAACTAATACATCTTTGGCAACAATTGTATACTCAGTATCGTAATTAAGACCAGAAACAGTTAAAGTAGCTGTTTTCTTATCTTCACTCAAAGAAGCTACTTCTACCGTAGCTCCTGCGATAGTGAAGTTTTTAGCATCGATAGAATCAACTGCTTTATTAAATTTCACTTCGACTTTTGTTTTTGTAATAGCACTTACGCTTTCAACATTCAAATCGCCAGGAGCAACTGGTTTTTGCTCAGGTTGCAATTCTTTTTCAGTAGAAACGTTACCATCAGCATCTACAGCGTAGAAACCTTCTTCGCTACCGATTTTTTCGAAATCTTCGCTAGTTACTGTTTTGTATTCAACTTCTTTGCCAGCATTTTTAGCGTCGACCAATTGTTGCAATGTAGCTACTTCACCATCCCAGTTTACAAAAAGAACATTGTCTTCAACATTCTCTAAACCAGAGTCATACAAATCTGCAACTAACATAGCATGTTGTTTCAGTAGTGCTTCATCAGAATAGTGTCTGTCTACGTTTCCACCAATATAAACTCCGCCGGATGCTGCAAAAGCAGAAGTAGCCATGCTAGTTACTAGTGCTGTAGATAGTACTGATAGGATTACTTTTTTATTCACTTACTACCCCTCCAAATATCGTTTATTGAAGTATCTATTTTGCTTGTTTACATAACATTTAACATTTATGTATTAGATAGATTAGAGACCTAGGTCTCTAATCTATCCATACATCTGCTTATATTATTGACGAGGAAAAATTATTTGTCGAATTTGATGTTTAGATCAAATTTCTCTTTGCCTACTTTTACATAAGCTTCGTCAACTTTTTTGTAGCTCTTAGTGAATTCGAATTTACCATCAGTAACTTCTACTGTGAATTCTCTGTCACCAAGAACGATTGTTACTTCTTCTTCATCTTTCAAATCGCCAGTCAATTTACCAACGATGTTATAACCATAAACACCTGGAAGAACTTCTGAAGCCGTTTGTTTAGTGATATCTAGATCTCCATCATCTTCACCTGGATCTGGCTTATCATCTTTCCAGTTTTGTTTCATAAATTGATCCATTAGAGTTTCTTTGTTATCGTCTTTCTTCAGGTAACCATTTGTTTTTGCATCATCTTCACTGATAACATACAATACATAATCGATACTGTCAGAGTCATTATCTGTATCAACTAGTACTACATAGTCATCTGTGTCAACTTCGCCGAGATCTTTACCTTCGTTATCGAAGTAAACAACATCTTTGTTAAGCCTGATGCTTTGTTTCTTCTCATCGAATGTGTTGAAGTAGATTTTTTTGGATTCAATTTTATCTACTTGAGCAGGAATTACTTCGTTCACGCCTGCATCTTCATAATCTTTTTCTTTAAGGATTTTGTATTTATACTCATCGTCACTACGTGCATCAACGATTACACGTACATCATCTTCATCGATAAGATCGTCGCTATCTGCGCTGAAACGAATGAATGTTTTCTCAAGTTTGTCTTTACCGTCACCGTCGTATTTGTATTCTTTCTCAACCCATTTACCGTCATCGTCACGGTGTTTGATTTTTAGTTTATCTACGCCGCTAGATCTGTATGCCTCAACAACTACACCATACTCAGAACCAGAAGCAATACCTTTAGAGTCAACTACGAATACTGCCTCTACATCGCTGCCATCTACAGTGAAGTATACTTCAGCTTCTTTCTCAGCAATTTTGCTCCATTTGATAGTTCCTGGGCTTTTCAGTGAAGTTACATCACCTGATTGAATGCCTTTAGATCCATCAAACACTACAGAAGAAGAGCTGAAATCATATGTTTTTCCACCAAATTTAACTGTTTCGTCATCTTTATCAGAATCTTTTTTCCACTGATCTTTGCTCATGTGTTTCGCTTTAGAAGTATCTTTCAGCTCAACTTTTTCAATATCACCACTTGCATCCAATTCAATTTGTGCAAGGATGAAATTCTTGTCCTTAGACAATGTTAGATATTTTTCAGCAATTTTCTTTTCAGACTCATTCTTTTTCAAGTCGCTGAACTTTTCGCCTTCTTCATTTTTCACGTATTTACCATCAAGTTTAACAGTTTTAGAGTTACCCTTCTCTGTGTAAACTTTGAAAGTGTATTGGTCAGAATAAGGATCATAAGTTCCAGAACGAGAGATGATAGCCATTTGTTTGCGATCGTTAGCTTCGTAACCTTCGATATGACGGATACGACCTACAGCGTCAAGGTAAACCTTAACTTTTGTACCTTCAAGTCTATCGATATCATCAGGAGTGATTTGATCTTCAATTTCTTTGTCTTTGTCTTTTGCAAAAGAAGCATTTCTGAAACGGTACTCTTTACCATCGATAACGATACGGTAGTCGCTCTCAGACTTCGAACGTACCTTTTCAACTTTACCTTCTTTAGTAGAACGGTTAGCAAAGATCAAAAGTTTGTCTTTGTTACCATCTGCACGGTATGCATGGTAAACGTCCATTTCTTTAAGGTCAGCCAATTTCGCTGGTTTACCGTCCAAGAATACTAGATAGTCAATACCTTCTTTTTTATCTTCAAGAGCTAGATCTTTACCAACCAAAGTAGTGATCTTCTTGTCAGTTACTTTTTTGATTAGCTCAGAACCAAAGTGGTTGTTTACCCAGTTTTGGTCGCCACTGCGATCATCAACGATGCTAATGTAACGAATTTCATTCTTCGTGTTAAGAACAACCTTCACGGAATAAGCATCGTCAGCTTCTAATACTTTTTGTAGCATTTCTTGTACATCAGAAGCTTTTGTAGCACGTTCGAAGTTAAACGTTACAGATACGTCTTCAGCGAAATCGTATTTTGTACCGCTATCAAGTTCTAGAGTAAGTTTGTTGAACTTATCTTTCTTGATTTGGTCTTTGTCTTTTGTAGGAGACAATTTTTTACCAGAGATATGAAGAGCGGAATATTTATCGAAAACAACTGTTTCGTCTTCGGAACCTTCCATCCATACTACAGTATTATCGCGATCTTTAATCCATACTTGTACGCGTTGACCAGCGTAGTCGTTGGCATTGATGCTGTCAGCAACTTTGTACTTCACTTTGTTGAAGAAAGAACGGCTGTCAGAAGTCAATTCCACTTCGTTGTATTTCAAAGATCCAAGACCAATTACTGGTACGTTAGAAACTGAAGGAAGATCTTCAGGTTTGTTACGATCAGTCATTGTCCATTTTGTATCGTAAACTTGAACTTTTAGGTATTCGTTCAGAAGGTTTTTACCTTTAAGAACTTCGTGATTGTTTTGAGATCCAACAGTTGTTTGTTTCATCAAGTCGATGCGAAGAGAGTTATCAAGCATCTTGAAGACGTCACCACGAACAGCTGGTTTGTTAGCGTCAATAGTTACACCTTGTGAAATTCCCAATTCAGAAGCTTGGGAGATAAAGTTATTTGGCCATGTACCTTTTTGAAGTGCCAATGGCTCATAACCTAGTGCACGTACCAACATAGTAGCTGCTTCAGCATAAGTTACTGAATTTTTCGGTTTGAAAGTTTTGTCTGGATAGCCTTTTGCTAGATCTTGGCTAACCGCGATGCTAACGAAACCTTGGAACCAATCTGTAGCAATAACGTCTTTAAAGAATGGATTGAAAGTCGCAGTTTTTGCTGCTTCTTCTAGTCCACGAGCACGTACCATCAAAGTAGCGAACTCAGAGCGAGTAATTGTTTGATCAAGGTTAAAGTTACCTTTATCATCCCCTGCTGCTAGACCTAGTGCAGACAAACGTTTTACTACTTTCTCCATTGCTGGATCCAATTGTGGAGCCGGAGTAGTTTCTTCTGTTCCTGTATTTTTTACTTCTTCTGCTCCTGCAACAACAGGAACTACGGATAGTGCTAGTGCACTTGCCAATAAGCTATTAACAACCTTTTTCATAACCTTAGGTTCTCCTCCTCTAATATATAACAATTGATTTTGGGATATCTTATTGCTAGTTGTCTCTTTCTTTTTCCAGCCCGAATCCTGCAAGCGCGTTTCACCCCCTTTCGCAGGATCGCATATTAGAAAGAACAAAATCCTTCATAATTTACGCAAAACTAGCGAATCATGTCATAAAAGTGCAACAGTCATTAGTTTATCATAGTTGCTAGACTTCGTGAATCCTTTTTTAGGAATCTAACCGTAATTACTTCGACATACTATTAAACGCATAGGATTTTAAAAAGTTGCGGTTGTTGCATACATTTTTTAAAAAAACTTTTCACAGGCTAATAAGTAAGGCCTGCTGACTCACAGAAGTAATTATAATAATCGTCGAAGTACATGTCATCTACAATCTTTTACCAATTACCTTTATCGCATGACAAGGGGGATAGAATGATCTATCCCCCTTGGTTTCTTCTACTTGTTCAGCTTACATGCTGATGATAATCACGCTACATTTTAGTTATTGACCACTAGCTGGTTGCAAAATTGCATTTTCGTACGCCATCACAGCCAAGTTCAGCTTATACAAATTCATTTGGTAATTGTTTTCCGCTTTTGCTAGCTCTTCCTCAGCACTTACTACTTCAATCGCTGTCGCCAGACCGTTCTCAAAACGCAATTTGGTCAAACGATAACTCTCTGAAGCAGCTTCTGTTCCTTTTTTTAGAGCTTCTAATGATGTTTTAATAGAATTCAGATTGTAATAGGACTGCATAAGGTCCATTTTCACTTGATTTTGAGTTTGAGTTAACGTTAATTTGTTTTTTTCATAGGTGTTTTGAGCCTCTTGACCTGTGAATCCAGAGAGGATGGAGTATTTCTCAATAACTTCGAGCTCTTTTTCTGAATTCTTAATTTCTTGTTCAGCGGTTAAAATGTCTACACGTTCTTTTAGCGCTTTCTCGATCGCTTTTTCTACATCCATTACTTCTACTTTTTCACTTGTTTGTTTTGTAAGTAGGTTCCACTTTTTATTCAGATCTACACCCATGAATTTATTAAGAGAGAGTCTAGCAATGTCTGTAGCAGACTCAGCTTGTGCAACTGCAGCCTTCGCTTGAGCTACCCCTGCTTCTGCTTGCAATACATCTGTCTTGGCACGTGTACCTACGCTAAAAGCAGCGTTAGCAATCTTCAATTGAGATTCAGAACGTTCTAAGCTTTGTTTCTTCAATACTAGATCATCTTCTGCATTTAACAAATCAAAATATACTTTCTCTGTACCCAGCTTAAAGCTACCTTCTGAACGCTTTAAAGAGAGCTTACCAATCTCCTTTTGTCCTTCTGCACGAACAGTTGCTACATATTTCCCCTGAGCAGTGCCCAAATTTTCAATCATATCTTCCTTGATTTTAGCACCGCTATAATTGGCGTTATTCACCCTAATCAGGGCATTGTCTACATCGATCTTTGCCTTTTTATAATCAATATTGTTTTCCAATGTAAGTTCTACTGCTTTTTCCACAGTAAGATCGTTTGCACCAACTTCTTGTTCTTTCTTTACATTCACTTCTTGAGTCGTTACTTTCGCAGGTGTAGTAGTTGCTGCCATAGCAAGTCCACTACCTGAAGTCATAACCATCGCTGCTACTGTTAGCGCGACCCATTTTTTTGAATAAGGAAAATTCATATTTGTACACTCCTTCTCTACTACCATTCATATTTATTAATCTAATCGTATATCTACATTAGTACCATACCACATCTAGCGTAAAGTGGTCTCTGGCAAATCATTCGTTTTTTGTAACAGATTTGCTTAGACCCCAGTTAGCGATGCACCCTAATCCTTGTATACAAGTCTCCTTGTTCTCTCATGCAGATTATTTTTACAAGCGAATTTTTCGTGCACTCAATTACAATACGTTCAATATCCTCAAAAAATTACACATCATTTGCAACAGAATCTGTTTCTCGATATGCTGGTACCATGAGGTGATGCAAATGTTACAACATTATAAAACCGTGGCCGGCTACGGGGAAGATGAGATCATTATCGAACGTTCTCGCTTCATTGGATATGCACAGCGAGTGACCACAGAAGAAGAGGCTACTGCTTTCATTGCCATGATTAAGAAAAAGCATTGGGACGCTACCCATAACTGCTCTGCATTCATCATGGGAGAGAACGACCAAATCCAGCGTTCTAGCGACGACGGTGAACCGAGCGGTACAGCCGGCAAGCCCATATTAGAATGCATCAAGAAAAATGGTGTGAAAGATACTGTTGTCGTCGTAACTCGTTACTTTGGTGGTATCAAATTAGGAGCAGGTGGGCTAGTACGTGCTTATACAGCTGGTACGGTCACTGCTTTGAAAGCGGCAGGCATCGTTGCCCACATTCTTCACCAAGAAGTAATCATTGCACTCGACTATCATTGGTGGGGGAAGGTGGAAAACGAGTTGCGACTTGGAAACCACCGGGTAGAAGGTATAGACTATGCAGATACCGTAACCGTGCATGTGCAGTTGCCACAAGGGGAAGAAACAACTTTTATCGAACGAATCACAGACCTTACAAACGGACAAGCTACACTGACTCTTGGTACAAAAGAGTATGTGGAGCTACCTGTTGAAGCCATTCAGGAAGATACAGAGTGAGCTTTTCCTTAATATGACGCAGGAAAACAAGTGAAAGTTGCACTACACTCTTTTCATTTGGTTTCGCATACAACTATATAAGGATTACTTATAAAATACTAGTCTCCCACACAAGGAAAGCACCAAGTGCTTTTATGTTGAAATAAATACCCCTATATAAGGAAGGGAAAAATTTACGCGTAAAGTTTTCCTATCTTTCTTGGTTAAAACGCCCATAATATTTTCAAAAAAGGAAACACATTCTTACTGCCTAAGGATTCTAAAAACCAAAAAGAGCCGCTCCAAAATCAGCGGCTCTTCCTCTTATTGACCCCGACGTATCGAGTTACTTACTTTTAATTTTAAACGTTCATAGGCATTGAGGATTGGACGGTGCTTACGTCCAACTAGCCCAACAATTTCTGTTACCATGTGAATGACAAACCCTAGCACAGCTAGAATAATGAGCGTCATCCAGATCGTATGTTGTGCATTGGTTACTTGAGTAAGCAGGATCGCTGCTCCCCCGAAAAATGCACTCATTCCATAGATAGTGATCACTGTAGCTCGATGGGATAGCCCCATATTCAGCAAGCAGTGGTGTAAGTGTCCCTTATCCGCACTGGAAATTGGTTTGTTATTCAGAATACGACGTACAATCGCAAAGAATGTATCCCACAATGGAACCCCAAGAACTACGATCGGAATGATAAAGGAAACAAATACAGCTTCTTTAAAGCCCATAATTGACAGAGCAGCTAAATTAAAACCTAAGAATAGTGCTCCTGTATCACCCATAAAGATTTTAGCTGGATGAAAGTTAAAATAAAGGAAGCCAACGATTGCTCCAAGCAAAATGAAACAATACATCGCAACGCCGGTATCTTTCATGATAATTGCCATCACAGCCATGGTAGCTGTAGCGATACCAGATACTCCAGCAGACAATCCATCTAATCCATCAATGAGATTAATAGCATTAGTGACTCCAATAATCCACACCATCGTAATTGGAATGGCTAGCAGAGCTAACCAGCCAGTGGAGAAATCTAGACCAACATTGCCGAATGGGAGATTAACTACTCCAATCTTTAAGCCAAAGCCCATCACGACAACTGCCGTTCCCACTATCTGTCCAAGCAGCTTCCATTTTGGAGACAATTGATACTTATCATCAAGAATCCCTGTGATTAGAACAATGGTTCCACCAATAAAGATTCCCAGCATTTCATTTGTCAAAGGTTTTAGAAAGATAAAAAGAGCAAAAACAAATCCTATAAAAATCGCAAGACCGCCCATTCGCGGCATAATTTTCGTGTGTACTTTTCGGTCGTTGGGAGCGTCTACTGCTCCAATTTTTATTGCTAGCTTCTTTACATATGGTGTAGCGATAAAAGCCACAACCATTGCAGTCAACAGTCCGAAGACATAACCAGACATGATGTTTCCCCTCTCTACTGAGACTCGGAACGTTTTTTCAAACGACTCCACAGCACTGTGGCGACAAAGTGTGGTATTGCCAGCTGTCTTCTCCATCTCGACGGATCTTTTACTAAGCGATAAAGCCATTCCAAATGCAGTTGTTGCCACATCTTAGGCGCACGCTTTACTTTACCAGAAATGACGTCTAAGCATCCTCCAACTCCCATTGCAAGTGAAACAGGTAGTTCAGTCCAGTGTTTTGCAATCCATTCATCTTGTTTCGGTGCACCCATGGCTACAAATAGTAAATCTGGTTTCTTTTCTTGTATATCTGCGACAATTTTCGCCTCTTCTTCAGGCTTAAAATATCCATTTTGACGACCAACAATCTTGGCTTGGGGAAAACGTTCTTGTAGAACTTCCGCCGCTTTCTCATTTACTTCGGGCGAAGCCCCTAACAAATAAACACCCCAATCGTTTTCATTCGCTTGTAACATGAGATGTTCTACTAATTCGACACCTGTAACACGTTCGCGGATCGGAGCTTGTAACCACCGAGCTGCATAAATAATTCCAATACCATCTGGCACAATATAGGCTTGTTCCATCAAGCGTGCCATATTTACATTTCCTTGAGATAGCATCACGATTTCTGGATTAGCGGTGATGACGTGTGTACGTTCCCCGCGTTTGACAAGATCGGTCAAATGTTGCACCGTCTCTTGCAAACCTTTAGTAGAAAACGGAACCCCCAGGATTCGCGCGACTTTCATAATATATGCCCCCACTAATTCTATTATGTAGGCCTTAAAGAGACAGGTTGCACGTAGCCAATTTTACTCTAAAAGAAAGGCACATTCAAGATCAATTCCAGAATGTGCCCATGTTCTTTCTTGTCTGATATTCTTATTTATTGCCGATCGCAAACATAATTTCGCCTTCCGCTACCACTTTTTCGCCAACTCGTGCCACTGCATTTCCCTTACCAACAGTGCCACGAACCCTTGTCATTTCTACTTCTAGCAGCAATGTATCACCTGGTGTTACTTGTTCTTTAAAGCGGAAATTGTCAATACCAGCAAAGAAAGCTAATTTCCCTTTATTCTCTTCTTTACCCAAAATTGCTACCGCACCAACTTGAGCAAGCGCTTCTACAATTAAAACACCTGGCATAACGGGGTAGCCAGGAAAATGTCCCTGAAAAAACGGTTCATTAATGGTTACATTTTTCAATCCTACAGAGCGTTTACCGTATTCTACTTCTATAATTCGATCCACCAAAAGAAACGGATAACGATGAGGGATGATCTCCTGAATTTGTACAGAATCTAAAATTGTTGGGTATTCCACAAGACTTTCCTCCACTTCCATATTTTCAATACATAAGCTTATGTATGTGAGTTGTTCTATCTACTTACAATATAAGTACTCCCTTGTCTTGTCCCTATCAGGGTGAGGGTTTCCTATAGAGGGCACTTCGTTTACGGAGTGCTCTTTTCTTTCATATCTTTGTTTAACAATAAAACCTTCATCAAATAAATTGCACTGGTCAAGATGGAGAACAAAATGACGATCCATAATAATAATTCACCATATGTGTATTGAAACATGATGGAAGTAAACACAATGTAAAATAACACGGTTGTTACCTTCCCATAAATATTAGCTGATACGAGCTTCTTACCGCGAAAATGAAACAACGCATAAAGAATAATCATCGCTAAATCGCGTAAAAAGAATACGGAGGCCGCCCAGATGCTAATCCGCTCGGATAGCAAAAAAGAAAAGATAACGGCTAACATCATTAATTTATCGGCGAGTGGATCAAGCATTTCACCTGTGCTAGTAATCATTTTGTATGTTCGCGCTATATACCCATCCACCACATCCGTAAGACCTGCCAAGATCAGAATGAAATAGGCTAAGGTAATATGGTACGAAAAGGCGGAAAAGAACACTATCAGGTAGATCGGGACCAATGCGATGCGTAAAAGAGTTAACGCATTAGGGACATTCACCGAGCATACCTCCGTTTATTCCGGCTCTATAGAAAGAGCGCGAAGAGTATTTTCCAGAGAAATGATTCACCTTATGTTCACACAAGCAATTTTCATTATACCCTTTTCAGAGAACAAACAGCAACTAGGAGTAGAAATTGATGAAGCCCTCTTCTACTCTGAAGAGGGCTTCTACCTAGTCTAACTTCTATACTCTTTTTACGCTGCAAACATTAAATCATAGATATGCTTGTACGTCTCATACTGGAATGCTTGTGATAGAGGCATCTTTCCCACAACAGAAAACCCGATAGCAAGGCCCATCACAAGAGAGATAAATAATAGGATAGGGACCATCGTTACTTTTGCAAGCATCTTGGGAAAACTCCTACCGTTTTTGGGTCTTACCTCTTTTGCATCCAGCTCTTCACGTTGCGCTTTACGTCCTTTTACCTGGTTCACTGCTTGGGGTCCTCCTTAACGAATTGCTTATTATCTGCTACGAAGCATATTTGCTGTGCTCATCATCTGATCGGTAATGGATAACGCACGCGCATTAAATTGGTAGGCGCGTTGGGCTAGCATCAGCTGCGTCATTTCTTGATTTAACTCTACATTTGAAGTTTCTAGCATGCCTTGGTGTAGTTTACCCTCACCTTCAGCATAATCAACCTGGGTCATACCTATCAGGTCGTCTGGATTGTTCGTAATTCGCAAATTATTTTGTCCTACGCGCTCATAACGATCTTGGTTTGTAATCTTAAATAGAGGAATATCACTGACAGAAACCGATTCTCCGTTAACAAAGATTCCACCTTGTTCGTTGACAGTAATTTGTCCACCTTGAGGATCATCAATATCAATATCAATATCAATTTCAATGCCATAAGCGTCGACTAGCGTTTCACCAGTCGCCGTTAGCAGATTATACCGCTCATTCTCATTCTTTTGCAAATGGAAATTTCCATTCCGTGTCGCATAATACTCTTCCACAGGGCGTCCATTACGGAAAACAACTTGTCCATTTTCGTCCATAGCTTGCTTGCGAACAATAAACATGCCGTCGCCTTCAATCATTAAGTCGGTGGGAACACCTGTCGTCATCGCTCCACCTTGTTTTTGATTCATGCGGGTCATGCCCATCTTCACACCGCTTCCAATAGAGATACCCTCTGGTGTATTCCGATTCTCCTGGTCCTTAACCGGTTGTTTATTCATGGTGTCTGACAACAACTCAGAAAAATCTGCACTACTCCCTTTAAAGCCTACCGTGTTCACATTGGCAATGTTATTAGACGTAACGTCAATCACCTGTTGGACAGCACGCAGAGCTGATGTAGATATGTTTAATGATTGCATGCAGGCTCCCCTTTTCTATTAGGTTACACGTCCTACTTCATTTACGGCCTTATCCATCGTACCATCTAATGTGGTAATGACACGTTGGTTAGCTTCATACGCTCTCATTACCGTCATCATGTCAGTCATCGTACGGGCTGGATCAACATTGGCACGCTCAACCCATCCTTGTCGAATGGCAAACCGCCCGTCGTCAGTGCCTTCAAGGGCTTGTACATCCTCAGGATTTTGCGCACGAAACACATTGTTGCCTTCGCGCACCATTTGATAAGGATTGTTAGCTTTCACAAGTCCTAGTTGACGTGTCGTGCCATCAGACAGGTGAATCAGCCCGTCAGTACCAATGGTTATTTTGCCATCTAGAAGACCTGTATCATCACTAATCTGTATAGGACGATTGTCATTCCCTAGCATGTAGTAGCCATCGGTATTCACCAAATATCCTTGTGGATTCACATTCCAATTCCCATTGCGACCATAACGAATCTGTTCCGCTGTTGCTACCCCATTTACGTTTTCCAATTTAGCTACACTAACAAATAGCTTAGGCTGAACTGGTTTTTTATTAAAGAGTGGGGCATTTTCTGGGATTGGCAAGTTATCCGTCAAAGCAACATCATATGGATTATTACTCTCGGCGATATCCCCTTGTATAAAGTTGGAAATCGATTCAGACATATAGACACCTTGATGCAATTTACCGATTTGTACAGAATGATTACCGATCTTAGGATAGCCTTTTACCTCAGGGCCTTCCTCATCATTCATACGCATCAATAACTCTTCAGGAAACGCGCGTAGCACGCCCTCCTTCTCCTTGTATCCTGGTGTATTAATGTTGGCCAGATTGTTCGCCAACGCCTCTTGACGGTTCTGCAATGCCACCATGCCGGAGCCGGCCGTGTATAGCCCTCTAATCAAGCGAACTCCTCCTTATCCAAAAAACTTTTTTCGACTAGGAAGCTTATCTAGGTAATCAAGCATCAATCCTGTTCCTTTGGCTACGCAGCTCATTGGCTCTTCTGCTACCAATACAGGTACTTTTAGCTCGTCCATCAACATTTGATCTAGACCGTGTAGAAGCGCGCCTCCACCAGTCAAGAAAACTCCCTTATCAATAATATCGGCAGAAAGTTCCGGAGGTGTTCGTTCTAAAACATTTTTTGAAGCTTGTACAATTTGACTAACTGATTCAGCCAGGGAAATCTGAACCTCCTGCGAACGAATCGTGATGGTTTGCGGCAAGCCGCTTACCATATCACGTCCGCGGATGTCCATTTCATCCTGGCGTGAACCATAGACAGTTCCGATTTGTACTTTGATGTCTTCAGCAGTCCGTTCTCCGATTAGCATTTTATATTTACTCTTTATGTACCTCATAATGGCTAGATCGAATTTATCACCAGCTACTTTGATCGATGAGGCGGTGACGATATCCCCCATGGATAGAACCGCAACATCCGTGGTTCCACCGCCTATATCGACTACCATATTGCCCGATGGTTGGAAAATGTCCATTCCAGCTCCGATAGCCGCCACTTTTGGTTCTTCTTCTATGAATACTTCACGTGCCCCTCCGCTTCGCTCAGCAGCCTCACGGATTGCCTTTTGCTCAACTGAAGTAATATTCGTTGGGCAACAAACCAAGATGCGAGGACGCGCGAAGAAACTTTTTGCTCCGATTTTAGCCATAAAGTGTTTTAGCATCGCTTCTGTAATCTCGAAGTCAGCTATAACCCCATCACGCAAAGGACGAATCGCAATAATATTACCTGGTGTACGACCCACCATACGATGCGCTTCATTCCCTACCGCCAACACTTTTTTGGTATGATCATCTATTGCTACTACGGACGGTTCATCTAAAACAATACCCCTGCCTTTAACATAAATTAAAACATTGGCAGTGCCTAAGTCGATTCCAATATCTTTACTTAACATGAAAGGGCCTCCCTGTACTTACTAACCTTGCTACCTATTACTATAGGAATTATTTCAGAATTGTACAAGGAAAACCTTCACTTGATTAAATATTTCTTATACGCTCTCTTCCTGCTCTCTGCGAGCCTTTTTATTCTTTCGCTTATACTTGATTTTAGTAGCCTCTCCTCCACGCAAATGACGAATCGCTTTATGATATTCTAAAATCTCTTTTACCTGATTAGCCAGTTCGGGATTAATCTCTGGCAACCTTTCTGTCAAATCCTTGTGAACCGTACTTTTGGACACTCCAAACTCCTTGGCGATCATGCGAACCGTATTGCGCGTTTCCACAATATATCTACCTATCTTAATGGTTCGCTCTTTGATGTAATCGTGCACGCCCCTCGCCTCCCAGCATCAAATTGTCTGTTACAATATATGGGTTGAGGGGGACACATATTCTACATATCCTCATATGACAGGCTAACAAGTACCCATCTTTTTTTGATGGTTTGTACACTCACTAGGCATTTATCCGCGCCCCGTCTAGGTTTTCGCTTCTTTTACACAATAAGAAATACATGCATAAAAAAAGAGCCGAGATTTCTCCCGACCCTTTTTCCTAAGGTTATGTGATGGTTGTTAATTATCATTTTTCATTTATTGCGGTTGTGCTTCTTTCAAAAATTTGTGTGGATCAACAGAGCTTCCATCCATACGGACTTCAAAGTGTAGATGAGCTTTCGCATCCTTCTCAAATACATTACGTCCTGCTACACCGATAGTCTGACCTTGCTTCACTTCATCATTTGCCTTCACGGTGACTTTCTCCAAGCTTTGATACACACTCACCAGCTTATTGGGATGTTCGATTTCCACTAAATTACCTACCAATTGATCATTGTAAACTTTCACAACTTTCCCGTCACCAGCAGCTGTTACATCAAACGTCTTTCCATTCGTAGAGATTAAATCAATCCCTGTGTGCGGTACGAAAGAATCGTTAAATTTCACTAGTGATTTGGCTTGTTCATCAGCATTAGCTTCTTCATTAAAGAAGCCCATGCCGATCTCATACATTACTTCTTTTGCTACAGGCCATGCAAGAGTTGGAGTCGTGTTGTTTACCGCAACAGCTTCCTCTTTCTCATGAACAGTAGCTGGCTTGTTATCACCATTGACCACTGTCACGTTGTCGATTTGTTGTGGAGTCTTGGTTGCTTGATTAATCAAGCTTCCTTGATACCACATCACGAATGCTAGGATAATTGCTGCTGTCCCGATGTAGATAGCTGGGAATGCCCATTTTTTACCTAAGATACTTCTCCAAGTTGACTTTTTCATAGAAACAGGTTGTTTTTGATTTCTTTTATCTTCCATTTTGATCACCTCATCCCTCAGTATCGCCAGTTTTTTGACGTATAAACCTGAAGAACAAGGGAAAACTAAAAAAATTTTGCTAGACCTCACGCTTTCATAACATTCTGATAATCTTGCATAGTAATTCCTTTGTAGTAATATTTGACGATCTGTTCTGCTGACTTACCGGCTTTAGCCATACCGTTAGCACCCCATTGACTCATACCTACTCCATGACCATAGCCTTTTGTGGTGATTACCACATTCCCTTGTTTTATTTTCATAGAGAATGAACTAGAGGATAAACTTAGCTTTTCCCTTATCTCTTTACCGCTAAATTCCTTTTCTCCTACTTTAATACGTCCGATACGGTTACCGGCTGTTCGCTCCTCAACGGAATACCAATTGCCGTCAGAAGCAGTCGCCACAATCATCACGCCTAGCTTTTGTTGAAATTGCTCAAGTGGAATCTGTACGCTCTGCTCATACCTAGGGGAATCAATATCCCAAGGGCTAGCTACACTCCGCAAATAGGGGATGCGAGCTGACCAATAATCCTCTGCATTCTCGGTAAATCCGTTGCTGGTTGAAAAAAAAGTAGCATCAATTGGCTTACCTTCATAGGTTAGTACCTTACCAAGAGTACCTTTCACAGCTTGATGAATACGATTTTGCTTCCACTCATACTGCTTTCCCCACATTTCCTTCCGCTCTACTTCTCCTAAAAAAGCCTGATGCCGTACTGTATCAAGCACATGCGCTCCCTTAGGTACATCTTGGAAATTCCCTTCCGCCAATCGCCGAACAATATATGTTCGAGCGGCCATTGCTTGGGCTTTCAATGCTTCCAGCTCAAATTCGGCTGGCATTTCTGCCGCAACCACACCCTCGATGTACGTCTCTAATGGCATTTTCTCAATCTGATTCAATTTGCTACGAAAGACATTAATCTGGGGTTGGTTGTCCGAATAAGGTTCGCCCTCCTGCTCCACCATCACAACAGGAGTCACCGTGGGATCTGGCGTATGATACATGACTAGAGCTGCCGGTACCAAAACAAGGAGAATCGGTAGAGTGATGACCAGAAAAAGAAAGTAACGTCTCATAAAAAAATCCTCCTGCCTTTTCAACTAGACAACCTGATGCTGTACTAGTCTATGAACCAAGACAGAAGGATAGAACGATTTACAAGATTAGAAAAGCAAGTTAAGAGAGACGCGCTACGAACCGACTCATACGCTCTAGTGCTTTCTCCAATTGTTCAAAGGATGTGGCGTATGAGCAACGGATATACCCCTCTCCACTTGAACCAAATACGTCACCTGGCACAACTGCTACCTTCTCTTCCATAAGCAAACGCTCTGCAAATTCAGCGGATGACAAACCAGTAGAAGCGATAGATGGGAAGGCATAAAAGGCTCCTGCAGGTTTATGACATGGAAGTCCCATTTCAGAGAAGCTTTGCACGACAAAATTGCGACGTTGGCAGTAGCTTTCCACCATGCGATCCACATCGTCACGCCCTCCACGCAAGGCTTCTAAGGCCCCCATCTGACCAGTGATGGGGGCACATAGCATTGTGTACTGATGGATTTTCAACATGCCCTGCAACAAATCTTCCGGTGCGCAAACGTACCCTAGACGCCATCCTGTCATAGCAAAGGATTTAGAGAATCCAGAAATTAAAATCGTGCGTTCCTTCATACCAGGTAAGCTCACGATACTCTCATGCTGTTGGTCAAACGTCAGCTCTGCATATATTTCATCAGAGAGTACGATTAGATCATGCTTGGTTAGAATTGGTTCTAATTCCTTCCATTCTTCCAAACTCATAATACTACCAGTCGGATTGTTCGGGTAACAAAAAATAATCGCACGAGTTTTCTCCGTGATTTTAGCTTCTAATTCCTGTGGTGTCAGTTTAAATTGATTTTCTGCATACGTGTGTAAAAAGACAGGGACTCCACCAGCTAAGCGAATCACAGGCTCATAGGAGACATAACATGGCTCAACAATTAGCACCTCGTCATCCGGATTAATAATGGCCCGTAGCGCAATATCAATCGCTTCACTTGCTCCCACCGTCACCATGATCTCATTGGCAGGCTGGTAGGATACACCGATTAAATCCTCTGTATAACGCTGAATCTCTTTCCGCAAATCCATGAGCCCCGCATTGGAGGTATAAGCCGTATAACCACATTCCAGAGAAGAGATAGAGGCCTCGCGAATGCGCCAAGGTGTCACAAAATCAGGCTCTCCCACCCCTAGCGAAATGACACCCTCCATGGAAGCGGCCAAATCAAAAAAGCGGCGAATGCCAGAAGGCTTGAGTTCTTCTACGATGGCTGACAAACGGCTTTTATTGGTCACCTGACTCATGGCGTTACCACCATCCTGCGATCATCGTCATAATCTTCTAGAATGGTACCGTCGTGCTTGTAACGCTTCAAAATAAAGTGAGTCGCTGTAGATACGACGTTATCTAAAACGGCTAATTTCTTTGTTACAAAGTTAGCAACCTCATGCATCGTTTTACCTTCTAGTACAACTGAAATATCATAGCCAGCTCCCGACATAAGATACACGGCTTTTACTTCAGGGAAACGTGAAATACGCTCCGCTACCTTCTCAAAACCAACCTCGCGTATCGGTGTTACTTTGACATCGATCATGGCTGTTACATTATGATTATCCTCCACACGTTCCCAATTGATCAGCGCCGGATATTTCACAATAATTTTCTCTGATTGTAGACGTTTAATTTCTGCTTCTATCTCTTCTTCTGTACTATCCAATAGAAGCGCAAGTTGCTTATTGCTCAGTCGGCAATTTTCTTCCAGGAGCATTAGCAGTTTTTTGCTTTTCACAGTCTCCATGATCTTCTTCTCCCATCCATTACATGCTAATTTATTATCAGTTTTTTTTACTTATCCATCATATTACCACGGGTTTCGTGCGTATCACAGTGCAAATGTAAAGAATCCCTCACCAAAAGGCAAGGGATTTTCTGCTAATCATTCATCCTACTTTATGCCATTACGCAAAATTAGGAGATAAATTTACTTTCAAAGCTTTCGCTGTTACTTTTTCAGTGCTTGGAGCTACTTGCTCTTCCATTTTCACGCGTTTCACATTGGCACCTAGTTGTTGCAGTTTTTCAGTGAAATTCACATAACCACGGTCAAGATGGTGCAATCCGCCTACTTCTGTCTCACCTTCAGCAATAAGTCCAGCCAAAATGAGCGCAGCACCAGCACGCAGATCAGTAGCACTCACTTTAGCTCCAGTGAGCGGAACACTACCTTCTACGATCGCACTACGTCCTTCAATTTTAATATTAGCACTCATGCGTCTAAATTCCTCGACGTGCATGAAACGATTCTCAAATACAGTTTCCGTAATAATGCTTGTCCCTTCTGAAGCAAGCTGCAACGCCATCATTTGCGATTGCATATCAGTTGGGAACCCTGGATGCGGTAAAGTTTTCAAGTCCACAGCTTTCAGTGCGCCCTTGCGAGTAACACGAATGCCGTTTTCTTGTTCATCTACAGTAACGCCCATTTCACGAAGCTTAGCAGTAACGGATTTGACGTGATCGGAAATAATTCCTTCAATAAAAACGTCTCCACCTGTGATAGCAGCTGCAACCATGAAAGTTCCTGCCTCAATACGGTCAGGGATCACACAATGGGTGCAACCTTTCATGCTCTCTACGCCTTCAATACGAATGGATCCTGTACCTGCTCCACGAATTTTAGCGCCCATACTATTCAAGAAGTTAGCCAAATCAACAATCTCTGGCTCTTCCGCAGCATTTTCAATAATTGTTGTTCCTTCAGCCAAACATGCAGCCATCATAATATTTTCAGTAGCCCCTACACTCGCAACATCTAGATAGATTTTTGCTCCTTGCAGTCGACCATTAACATTCGCTTCTATAAATCCTTGGCCAATCTCAATTTTAGCACCCATCGCTTCAAAACCTTTAAGATGCTGATCAATTGGACGTGTACCAATCGCACATCCACCAGGCAACGCAATACGAGCTTTTCCTTTACGCGCGAGCAAAGGTCCCATTACAAGGAACGAAGCTCTCATTTTGCGTACCAATTCATAAGGAGCTTCCACACCCTTTAGATCAGTCGCATTAATGGTTAACATTTCATCTCGATATGTAATGTCAATTTGCAGGGTTTTAAGCAATTCACAAATTGTATGGACATCATCCAATCCAGGAACGTCATGAATGATAGATATTCCTTCTTCTGCCAAAATAGATGCAGCAATAATCGGTAGAACCGCATTTTTCGCACCAGAAACCTTTACGTTTCCTGCTAATGCCTTACCACCGCGGACAATAATTTTTTCCAATGTTATACCCCTCCGCGTGCTTAGTATTCCGCTGTGATGATAGGTGTCCCTAACGTGATCCTAGTCAATTGGTTCAACGAATCTACATGTGTCGCTATTTGCACATTCATCTTTCGATCGTTGGTTATTATATACGGCTTCCATTGTGTGGTATAGCCCGAAATACTAGTCACAGATTCATCCTGTAATCGCTCAACTTCTTGTGCTTGGAGGAGGGTAAAAACCTTATTAATCCTAGCCTCCTGCCAACCATCACTCAGTGTATCATTGTATATTCCGCGAATACAAGTGCTAAATTGCGGAATCAGACCCCTACTTTTGGTCTCAGCCACAACTTTTTCATACGCCATTTCAATATCTTGCGCATGAATCCGCTTTCCCTCCAACGAGATCACCAAATATACGTCGATGTTATGGGGCTCAGGTAATCCTATCAAGCGAATATGAAGCTTGGTTTGACCCACTTTTCCTTCGGTTTGATAGATGAGCTGATCTCCTTCTGATATTATTGCTTTTGCAGAAGGTATCCCCAAGATTCCGCTCCATTCATGACCGAGAGAAAGAAACTCTTTAGCAGTGCTAAGAGACGCAAGCTGTATTCTGGCCCGATGCTCAATATCGGTTATTGTAGCCTCTGTAGTTTCTGCAGCTTCTATTAACTGCGTTGCCACAGACGCTTCAGTTACTTGTGACCAATAGGAGAATCCACTTGCAACAAACAGACCAATAAGCGACATGACAACATAGACCATAGTTACATGCTTTTTCATTCTTTCCCTCTCCCCGCACACTTTTCTATATCTTAGTAGTCATTGTGTACGTAAAATTGGAGGGTTATACCAATCTAATGAAACAATTGATTGAGTAACAGAGAATAGCCTAAATAGTCCATGAAAAAACGTGCTACTCCATGTCCGATAACAATGGAAAGCAAGATTTGTAATAGCTTGGTTTGGGCACTATCTGCACGTTTTACAAATAGATCAAAGCGAAAAGCTTGTATAGCCCACCAGCTAATGCCAATACAGATGACCGAAATAATTATCATCATCAAGGAGTAAAGCCCATTTGAACCGAGCAACAAAACTCTCACTTCTTTCTATAAACTCATTTTCCATTTTTGTAACGTTTCCCTGCGTGAATTCTTTTATTACTTTACCATAGACCTGTTGCCATTGAAAGGAAAAGGCGTTATATATCATAGAGATGTTAGAAACTTTATAGGCATTAGAAACATTAACGACTGCTAAGGATCTGGTTCCATAAAAAAAGAGGACAGCCCATAGCCATCCTCTTTGTACTTCCTATATTTCTTGTTTACAGCATATCTCCCAAATTAAACATCGGATTAAAATGAGTATGGATATACTGGATTAGAATCTCTGGCACAATCCCGAAGACAAAAGTCCCTAGTGCCGCCAGCACCACTATGATTGTTACTCCTATTGGCAACCGCAATGCAGCTTCCGTCTCCCCTGATCGCATATACATTTGTCGAATGATTCCAAAGTAATAATAATAGGATACGACACTGGTAGCGAGCATGATTCCTGCTAACCAGAAGCTACTGCTTCCAATCGCACTTAGGAAGATATAGAACTTACCAAAGAATCCAGCAGAGATAGGGATGCCTGCTAACGAGAGCAAGAATAGCGTCATAGCCAAGGCTGCCAGTGGAGAGCGATGATACAACCCTGCGAATGCTTTGATATCTTGCGTTTTTCTGTCGTCTGTCACCACCATAATCAGTGCAAAAGCACCAAACGCCATCAACAGGTAAGCAACTAGATAGAAGATAATTTGTTCAAAAAAGAATGTCTGATGCAAAATAACCAGTGGCACCAGTAAATAACCTGCTTGGGCGATACCGGAGTAAGCCATGAGACGTTTCACGTTTGTTTGGCGTAATGCCAGCGTATTTCCTACAATCATGGACAATCCAGCTACGATAGACAAAATCCAGAGCATGCCACTAAAAACACTTTGATTTGTTTCTTGATTAAATAGCCCAGCAAAACTTAAAATCATAACGCGGATGAGGAGCGCAAAACCAGCACCTTTGGAGACAACTGCCAAAAACGCAGTAACTGGCGTAGCGGCCCCTTGATACACGTCAGGTGCCCACATATGATTAGGTACCGCTGAGATTTTAAACGTCAGACCTGCTACCAGGAAGACAAAACCTATCAAAATCATCGGACCAAAACCACTCTGGTAAGCTTCTGACAAGCGTTGCGTCATTTCGTACAGATTGGTTGTACCACTAAATCCGTATAGATACGACATCCCGAACAACGTAACAGCTGTAGCGATACCACCAGCCACTACGTACTTAAAGGCAGATTCGTTGCTATCCATCCGTTTCTTACGCATACCCACCAAGATATACGAAGACAGAGAGAGTAATTCCAGCCCCACGAATAATGTGATTAAATCTGCTGAAGAAGCCATCACCATACAGCCAACTAATCCCATTAGCATTAGATAGTAGAACTCTCCAGAATGAACAACCTCATCTGTTTTCTTTATATAGCTGATCGACATCAGTAAAGCAAAGGCGACCCCAGCTAACAAAATCAATTTGAACGCACTACCAAAATGATCAACCCGCATCATATCTGCCATGTAAACGACAGGTTCTTTTAGCGAAGTCACATTGTTTACAATGAAATAGCCAGCTAGAATAACGCCTATCAAGGACAGCCACCCCATGATAGTCCGATTCAGACGTTTACCCGCAATCAAGTCAACAATGGACAGGACAGTCGCAAAACCAAGAATCGTAAACTCCGGCAGGAGATAACTCCAGTTATAAGAAAAGATATCTTTTACGTCCATGGTTTACCCTCCTATTCCCGTCACATGGATGACAATGCTTTTAAGCGTCTCTTGCAAAGGATTACTTAACATCGCTGGATAAACACCGATCAGGATGATAAAGCCTAGCAACACAACAATTGGGATTACCTCCATAGGCTGTGCGTCGGCCAAATCCAGATGCTTTTCTTTCGCTGGTCCGTACGTTACCGCCATAACGGCACGCAATACATAGACCGCGGTAAAGATAATACCTAGGGTACCAATCGCTGCCAACACAGGCTGACTCGCGAATAAGCCAAGGAAGGCAAAAAACTCACTGATAAAGCCCGACATCCCCGGCAATCCTAAGGAAGCCATCCCCGCAGCAAGGAAGACGCCGCTAACAAACGGCATTGATTTAGCTAATCCCCCTAGCTGATCAATCTGAGAGGTACCCGTTCGATCCCAAATGATCCCTACTAAAAAGAACATCAGCGCTGAAATAAATCCATGTGATATCACTTGGAATAACGCTCCTTGAAACCCGAACTGATTCATAGAGGCAAAGCCTAACAAGATAACACCCATGTGGCTGATACTGGAGTAGGCTAACACCATTTTGAGGTCCTTTTGAACAAAGGCAAGCGAAGCTCCGTACAAAATATTAATTAAACCCAGAATTGCCATCCCTGTTGCAAAATATTGAACCGTTTCAGGAAAGAATCCAATCCCCATACGTAGTAATCCGTATGCTCCCATTTTTAAGAGAATACCGGAGTGAATCATAACAATAGCTGGTGGCGCTTGCACATGCACCTTTAACATCCACGTATGGAACGGAAAAATAGGAAGCTTAATCCCAAAGGCAATAAATAGTACGAGGAAAAGTCCCCAGCGGAATGTCTCTGGAACCTGTTCCATAAAGGCATTGCTCGGTGCACTTAGCGCTTCTGTCAGCACTGGAATACTCATGGTTGGCTCTTGTGTCACAATGGCGCTCACAAAGAACAACGTGATAAATCCGACCAACATTAGTGCAGAGCCAATTCCATTATAGAGAAGAAAACGATTAGCTGCTTTTTCTCTATCCGTATAACCCCAAATTCCAATGAGGAAGTACATAGATACCAGAGTTACCTCAAAGAACAAGAAGAACAATAACAAGTTCTGAGCGGCAAAAACACCAAACATCCCAATTAACAACAGATGAAAGAAAACAAAGTATTCTTTCGCCCTCTTTTTGATCCCCCACGAACCAACAGCGGCCAACGTCCCGATGATAGCTGTCATCAGAAGCAATGGCATGGAGATTCCATCTACACCCATTTCATAATCAATATGCAAGTTATAAAGCTGTTGATCGGCTGTGATGGAGGCAGGTATTTGAATCCATGTCGCATGTTCCTCAAATTGATTGCCCACTCGTTGATAGTCAAAGGCTCCAAACATCATTAGTGCCAAAACCAACGGTAACAACGTTCCTAGCATTCCTATTTGCTTGACGATGCTAACCTGATGCTTCGGAACGAACACTAAGATCAAGATAGCCACAAGAGGTGAGAACGTCAGGAGCGATAACAGATAGCTATTTACCAAAAGGAACACCTCCTAGCGCCGTAAGACTGACCATTAATACAACGAGTCCCAGCAAAACCATAAAACCATAGGTCTGCATCTGACCCGATTGTAACCGGCTAAATAACCGCCCGGCCAAATTAGCCAACGAACCAACGCTTCTAACCACGCCACCAATGACATAGTAATCCAGCCAATTAAAAGCAAGACCAATGCCTTGAAGTGGACGAATAAACACAAAAGTATATAGTTCATCCATGTAATATTTACGGTACGACAACTGATAAAGCCACGGTAGTTGTTCAGGTATCGTATCGTTCGGAAAGCTTTTTTTGCCATACATCAGATAAGCGAGTCCTATTCCAATCAGTGAAATGATGACTGCCACAATCTGCAACCATAAAGCACCATGTCCAGCTTCTTCTCCAAACTTGTCGATAATAAATTGACCAACAGAACCACTCATCAACCATTCCCCTAGTACAGGAGCATTCGGTAGATTAATAAAACCAGCACTAATCGCAAGTAAAGCTAGTATGAGCATGGGAATCGTCATGACGCTTGGTGATTCATGCGCTTTTTTAGCCCCTTCAGAAGCAGGCTTTCCTCTAAATGTAAGGAAATATAGACGGAACATATAAAAAGCGGTAAAGAAAGCAGCTACAATCGCAATCACTAGTAAGTCATATCGTCCTGCCATATATACCGCTCCGAGAATTTCTTCTTTTGACCAGAAGCCGGAGAATGGTGGTATTCCAGCAATAGCGAGACAGCCGATCAAAAAAACAACCGATGTCACTGGCATACGTTTGGATAAGCCACCCATTTTAAAAACATCTTGAGTATGTGCCGCATGTATCACGCTACCTGCTGCAAGGAATAACAACGCTTTAAAGAACGCATGCGTCATCAAATGAAAGGTTCCTGCCACGTAACCTGCTGCGCCTGCCACTCCCAATGCCATCATCATAAAGCCAAGCTGACTGACAGTAGAATAGGCAAGAACACGCTTAATATCACGTTGCGTTAGACCAATAGAGGCGGCGAAAATAGCGGTAAACCCACCAACATAAGCCACTACATTTAAGGCGACTGGCGACTCAATAAATAGCGGAAAGGTCGTCGCTACCAGATATACCCCAGCAGCTACCATCGTTGCTGCATGAATTAAAGCAGATACAGGGGTTGGGCCTTCCATCGCATCAGGCAACCAGGTATGTAACGGGAATTGGCCTGATTTACCTGCTGCCCCCACAAAAATCAGAATAGCAGCTAATGTGATAATAAATGGATCTACTTTACCACCGTGGATAGCGGTAAATATATCATCAAATTCAAAGCGTCCTGTTTGCCAAAACAACAGACAGATCGCAATGAATAAGCCAACATCACCGATCCGAGTAACAATAAAAGCCTTTTTGGCCGCTGCCTTTGCCTCCGGTTTAAAATAGTAGTACCCCACCAATAGGAAGGAACAGACACCTACTAATTCCCAGAAAATATATAATTGTAAGAGGTTTGGCGAAATAACCAATCCGAGCATGGAGAATGTAAATAGCGCTAGATATTGATAAAACACTGGAACGCGCTGATCTCCTTGCATGTAACCACGCGAATAAATCTGTACTAACAAACTCACGATTGAAACAATCACCAGCATCATGGCATTTAATTGATTTACTTCAAAGCCTACAGGAATAACATAATCACCTACTTGGAGCCATTTGAGGCTGAGTACGTAATCCTGTGCTCCTCCTTGAAAACGAGCCATGAACGTGATACTAGCTAACACCAAAGATGCCGCCGTCAATAAAATGCTTATGTACGCCGCTCCCTCTTTTAATTGCCGTCCGAACGAGAGGATGATGGCAAAAGCGATCAGAGGAAAAAGCGGTACGAGCCAAGCGTACTGCATACTTGTATCCATATTTTCACCTATCCTTTTTCCTGGTTAATCTTTTAATTTATCCATCTCGTCAACATTCACCGTATCACGATTACGATAGAGAGCGATCAATACAGCAATCCCAACAGCTACCTCTGCAGCAGCTACCGTCATGGTAAACAGTGTGAAGATTTGACCCGTAACAGCCGCATGCAAACCATATTTAGAGAATGCTACTAAATTAATATTTACAGCATTCAGCATGAGTTCAATGGAGAGCAAGACGATAATGGCATTTCGTTTGGTCAATGCCCCGAACAGTCCAACACAAAATAGAATGAGGGCAACAAGCAAATAAGAAGAGATATGAATATCCATCTGCGTTACTCCTCCTCTTTCTTAGCCAAAACAATTGCGCCTACCAAAGCAACTAATAACAGAACGGACAACAATTCAAATGGAATCACGAATTTCGTAAATACATCAATCCCAATTTCTTTTACGTTACTAATAGATGGATTTGGTGTTCTTGCAGGCACGGAGGCCCAATTCGTATATTGGATGGCCATAAAAATAGTTACAAATAAGGTAGCTACTCCTGCCAAGCTAAACCAGAACCTAGCTCCACGCTTTTTCCCTTCTTCTGTCGCATCATGCTTGGTTAACATAATTCCGAACAACATCAGAATAGAGATGGCTCCTGAATAGACTAAGATTTGGGAAACAGCAACGAATTCAGCTCCCAGTAGCACAAACAAACCAGCGATGCTAATAAACGTTACCCCAATAGAGATCACCATGTGCACCACTCGATTAAAGTTAATCATAAAAATGGCGCCCCCAATGGTCAGGAGGCCCAATATAAAGAACACGGCATATGACCAGCTTATCAATTAGTTCTCCTCCCTCACATTGGTATTGTTATCATCCAACCATTTTAAATCCTTGTACAATTCATCGCGACTGTATACAGCCAGCTCAAAATTATTGGTCATGACGATCGCATTCGTTGGGCAAACCTCTGTACAGAGGTCACATAAAATACAGATTTCGAAGTTGATATCATACGTATCAATAATTTTACCTTTTTTCTCGGGATCAGGATGCGGTTTCCCAGTCAGCTGAATACACTCAGTCGGACAGACGCGAGCGCACTGATTGCACACGATGCATTTTTCCGGCGAGAAATGCTGGATTCCTCGAAATCGAGGCGGCATCTGGAAGGGCACATCCGGATACATCGTCGTCAGCTTTTTTTCGGACAGCTTTTTGAGCGTGTAGCCTAGGCCTTTGGCAAATCCTAGCACGTTAATTCCTCCCCATCATCAAAGTAAATTTCTTATAGCTGAAAGTCTAAATAAAACCTTTTTGAAATGAGATGACTACAGCCGTAAGTAAAATGTTCAATAGGGCAATTGGTAAAAGCCCTTTCCAGGCAAAGCCCATTAATTGGTCTGCACGGAATCGCGGCATCGTAGCCCTAATCCAGAACTGCAAAAATATATAACACATAAATTTAAGGATAAACCAAATAATAGGCGGAATAAAGCTGAGACTTGGATGAATGGGTAGCCATCCTCCCAAAAACAGAATGGTAATCAGAGTTCCCATTCCAAACATGTACACGTACTCTGATAACATAAACATCGCAAAGCGGAATCCAGAGTATTCTACATGGTAACCTGCCACAAGCTCCGACTCCGCTTCTGGCAAATCAAAAGGGGACCGATTCAATTCAGCCTGTGCTGCAATTAAGAATACACCAAATCCTAATATTTGCGGAATGATATTCCACATGCCCTGCTGTGCATAGACGATATCCTTTAGGTTAAGACTGCCTGTCATCAGGACAACACCCACAACCGACATAACCAGCGGCACCTCGTAACTAATCATCTGTGCCGCTGAACGCATACCGCCAATTAAAGAATACTTATTATTAGAAGCCCATCCAGCCGTAATGACACCCATGACCGTAATACCAGATAGTGCAATGTAATAGAGTACTCCAATTCCTAGATCCGCAAATTGAAGCTTATCAGTAAATGGCATGACAGCCAGTACCGCAAAAGCAGGAGCATAGGCCAATATAGGAGCTAGTGTAAATAGAGCACGGTCTGCATTTTTTGGTCGAATATCTTCTTTAATAAGTAATTTGACAACATCAGATACCGTTTGCAGGAGCCCCAAGGGACCTACACGATTAGGGCCATAGCGTAATTGCATCCATCCAATCACTTTCCGCTCAAAATAGATGGCATATGTAACAAAGGCAAGTACCACTAACAGTAACACTATTGCTGCCATGGAGAACAGTAAAACATTGGTAAAAGATGGGGTTTGTTGAATCCAACTGGTCATTTATGCATCTACCTCCCCTACCACAATATCAATGCTCCCCAAGATAGCCACCATGTTCGACATATTGACACCCTCCAATAAGGAAGGTAATATCTGCAAGTTTACAAAAGACGGTCTTCGTAACTTCATTCGCCATGGTTTATCCTTGCCCTGACTAGCAATATACACACCCAGCTCACCACGCGGAGCTTCAATACGCACGTACGCTTCTCCTGCTGGTGGTCGAATCACTCTAGGTACTTTTCCGATAATCTCTCCTTCTGCTGGAAATTGATCTAACGCTTGTTCTAAAATGCGTAGCGATTGCTCAATTTCTTGGAGACGCAAGTGATAGCGGGCCATGCAATCTCCATCAGTGGACACAGGGACATCAAATTCAAACCGATCATAGATTGAATACGGTTCGTTCTTACGGATATCCCAATTCTCCCCCGTGCAGCGTAGCATAACACCTGACAAAGAGTAATCAAGAGCCGCTTGGCGATCATAAGTACCAATGCCAGTTATGCGACTGATAAAAATCTCATTACCACTCACAAGAAGGTGGTAATTAGCTAATTCCTTTTTTAGATATTGAACAAATTCTTTTGCTTTATCAATCCATCCAGGAGGAGCATCCCATTTTACTCCACCAATTCTCATATAATTGTACGTTAAACGCGCTCCCGAAATCTCGTTGAACAAATTAATAATTGTTTCACGATCACGGAATGCATACAGGAAGGGTCCCATTGCTCCGATGTCCAAAAGATAAGTCCCCCACCAAACCAAATGGCTAGCAACACGATTTAGCTCCATGACAATTACACGTAAATACTCAGCCTTTTCAGGGATTTCTAATCCCATCATCGTTTCAACAGCATGACATAAAACATAATTATTGGTCATGGAAGAGAGGTAATCCAGCCGATCTGTATAGGGAATGATTTGGGTATAGGTGAGATTCTCAGCTAGCTTTTCTGTGCCTCGATGCAAGTAGCCCATTACAGGAATGGTTTCTTTAATGGTTTCTCCATCAATCTTTACAATTAAACGAAACACTCCATGGGTACTTGGATGCTGAGGCCCAACATTCAGGATCATTTCTTCTGTGCGAATACTAGTCGTCATTGGAGTATTCAAGGTTATACCCCCTCATCAAAAGGCTCATAATCTTTACGTAACGGATGTCCAACCCACTCATCTGGCATCATAATTCTTACCAGATTGGGGTGCCCTAAAAATTGTATGCCTAACAGGTCGTATGTTTCTCGCTCATTCCAGTCAGCTCCTCGCCACACATCGCCAACAGAAGCCACAGATGATGCTTCGCGCGTAGTTTTTACCTTAATCGCCAAGCTTTGATGATGCGCATACGAGTACAAATGATAGTAGACTTCCATTCGATCCTCATAATCGACTCCATGCAGGTTGGAAAGGTAGTCAAATTGTAAACTAGGGTCTTGCTTTAAAAAGACTGCTACGTCATGCCAAAGCTGATTTTTTATCGTCATGGTGGGAACTTCTTTTGACAATGCATTAATGTAGGATTCTTCGATGCTCTCTTTGCCAAATCTTTCTGTTATGATCTGGACAAAACGATCTAGGTAGGGTTGATTCTTTGAGGAGGTTACTTCTACTGCTACAGTTTCTTCGTTTGCTTTCGCCTTTGCCGCTGCTGCAGCTGCTGCCTTTGCTTTTACTGCTGCTACTGCCTTCGCTTTTTCGGCTGCTTTAGCCTTGGCATCTGTGTCAGTTTCTGTGGTTGGTCCTGCGGTCACTTCTTCACTCGATTCTGTACTTTTTTCTTGGACTGCGAGCTCTGCACTTACTTCAGTGGCAGTGCTCTTTTCTATCCCTTTGGCTTTAGCCGCCGCTGCGGCCTTCGCTTTTGCTGCTGCAGCTGCTTTTGCTTTTGCAGCCGCGGCTGCTTTTTCTTCAGGAGTAGGCTTTCTTTTTTCTTCACTCACTGCTGATCCACCCGCTTTCCGGTCTTTGCTTCATAGCGGATTTTTTCCTGTAATTTATTGATACCATAGATAAGCGCAACTGGACTTGGCGGGCAACCTGGAATATAAACATCCACAGGGCAGATTTGATCAACACCCTTTACCACACTATACGATTTAATATAGGGACCACCCGCCGTAGCACAGGAACCCATGGCAATGACCCATTTAGGTTCAGGCATTTGATCATACAATCTTCTCAATAATGGTGCCATTTTTTTGGTTACTGTTCCCGCAACAATCATCACATCTGACTGTCTTGGAGATGGGCGAAAAATGACTCCAAATCGGTCTAGGTCATAATGCGCACCGCCTGTTCCCATCATTTCAATCCCGCAACAAGCTAACCCAAATGTAAGCGGCCATAGCGAGTTACTTCTTATCCATCCCTTTAACGTCTCCAAGCTAGTAAACAGAACATTCCGATTTAACTCATCCTGCAAATCTGGTTCGATGCTTTTAAAATCTAGTTCCATTCAAGCACCTTCTTTCTCCATGCGTACAAAAGACCAATAATCAGAAGCACGATGAAAATGCACATTTCCACGAGCGCAAATAACCCTAATTCATTGAAGGCTACTGCCCATGGATAAAGAAATAATGTTTCTACATCAAAAATAACGAACAGAAGAGCAAAGATATAATACTTTACGTTAAAACGAACCCAACTGTCTCCAATCGGGATATTTCCGCTCTCGTATGTCGTTTGCTTTTCAGCATTCGGTTTATTGGGACGTAATAAAGGCCCAATGATACTTACCGTGGCAACTGGAAGCAGAACACCAAGAAGCAGAAAGATGGCAACAATGACGTAATTGTTTGCATAAACAGCATCCATCTTAATTCCCTCCATTGTGCTGTAGGTCTTCGAATTTCTTCATAATTATAGCAAATCAGTACATTTCTGTACAACGAAAGCCCTTACAAAAACTAAGACTTTTATTAGCCTACGTCCATTTATATACTTATTTTATCAGATTTTTGTTTATTTTATGAAAAAACATTACATCGACAAAATAAAGGGGTTTTACCCGCAACAGGAATGTGCAGGTAAAACCCTTTGTTACTTAGTGTTTGATCTTAGTAAACATTATGCGCTTATTGAGCAACAGGTTCAGATACTTGTTGTTCGACTTGTTGTTCATCTTGTTGTTCAACTTGCTCTTCCACTTCAATTGGAGCAGGAAGTCTTCCTTTTCCTTTTCCCTTTCCTTTACCTGGTTGCAACAAAACATCTACAGTTACAACCTTTTTAATAGAAGGAGCCTTCACAGAAGAAACGTGAACCGTAATATAAACTGGTTTTTTCTGCTTTTTCGTTGGTAATTTTACTAGGAAGCCATCATTGTCAATGAAGTCGGTGTTAGAGCTTTCTACTACTTTATAAGTAATGTCATCCGTTTCAGCCGGTAGCTGTAACACTTGTTTATTCAATTCACTTACATTGATAATTTTTGCAGAGAAATCTTCTGTTGCTTCGTTAACTAATTCTCTAATATCTTCACGGCCTTCTTCATCTACTTGGCCTTGAATGGAGATTGCTTTCCACGCCTCATATTTAATTTTTAAATCTTCTTCTTTTTTAACTGGATTAGCTGGATCATACTGATATCCAAAGATTCTTACTTTATACTTGCCTTCTTCTGGCGTTGTTAGCTTACCAGTTTTCACACTTACATAATCACCTGTTAGGTTTTTAAAAGAAAGCTTACCTGGTGTTAACAGTTTAAGATTTCCTTGTTTATCAGTCTTTTTCTCAACAGCCATTGTACCTAGTTTTTCGTCATTTAGACCCCACAGCTGTAATTCAATTAGATTAATATCTTTTGCTTGCAAGTCAGCAGATGCAGAGAAAGTAAGTGAGTCTGCATTAACTTGAGAACTAGAAAGTTTAAAGCTGTCAAAGCCAAATTTATTTTCTTCTCTTACATCACCTACATGGATAACAAACGGCAGGTGCAAGTCAGGATGTCCATCTTCGCTTTTCAGACGAACTTCTCCTTCGTAAACGCCATCTTTTAATTTTTTCTTCGCTTCTACTTGTAAGTTAAATTGTACTGACTTACCAGGTTTTACAGTAAAGTCATCGTCTGACAGCTTGACTTTGAGATTGTCTACATCGGTTGTTGTCACTGGCTTTCCAGGTACGGAAGTTACTTTCTCATGCATGATGACTTCTGCTTCGTATTCAACCTCTTCATCAGAAGTATTTTTTAGCTGGAGTGTTCTCACTAATGGTTTTTTCATTTCCTTGGAAATTAAACCAAAGCTGATATTAGTTCCATAGTTGGTAACGAGTTTTTCGTTCATATTTTTATCTAAGATAGTGGTCTTTTCAACAGTTTGTAGCAAAGCTGGTGTTTTCAAAGCTGCCAAGCCATCTACACGACCAGATCCTTGAGAGTAAACATCGTACAAGACACCATTTCCATCTTTAATTTCAACGGCAGTATTAGCCATAGCTGCCTTCACATCGAATGGAGTCCAATCAGGATGAGCCTGTTTTAATAACAGAACCAGACCTGCTATATGCGGCGTCGCCATACTTGTACCGTTCAAGCGTTGGTACGCATGATCATAATTAGCATCTGGGAAATCTTTTTGCCATGTTGGTTTTGCTGACAAGATGCTTACACCCGGAGCTGATACATCAGGCTTAATAGAATACTCATCATCCATAGCTGGTCCACGTGAGCTGAAGTCAGCCATCAGATCGCCTTTTACTTCTGTTTTAGGATATTCGCTACTAAAGGTTATTGTAGCTTTGCTTGGATCAGCTTGAATTTGCTTCACCAATTCACGGCCTTCTTTCCCTTTCATGTCAAAGGTAGGAATTGCATCCATCTGATCTCCAAGGTAGGAGTTAAAATAATCATCACGACCTACTGGATCTGGATCTGCAATACCATCTCCATTAGCATCATTGCCATTGTAGATAATAATGGCTTTTGCTCCTGCCCTTTTCGCATTAGAAATCTTGTCGACGAAGGCTACACCACCACGTGAAACTAAAACCACTTTGCCTTTTACATCTACTTTATTAAAATCTGAAACTACTCCAAGGTTAGCAAATACAATAGGGTAAGCTTCTGTACCCAATATCTTAGCAAAATCAGATAGACCTGTTTCGTAACTTGCTACATTAAACTTATAGTTAGTACCGAAAGAGCTAGTAGCCTTACTGGTATACAATTCTACAGGTGGTGTAGTTGCTCCCACAGAAATAACTAATTTTGCACCAGCTGGTGATCCAGCTGTGTAATAATATTGATTTGGATTATTATTAGCAGCATTTCCGTTAGCTACTACTGGAATAACCCCAGCCAATACGGCATTGTTTAATGCGATAGCATCAGGTGAATCAGAGTTTTTTTCCAAATCAGAGCCCAGCGACAAGTTGATGACATCCATGCCATCTTTAACAGCACGTTCAATACCATCAATTACTTGAGCGGAGCTTCCACCATGACGTCCCAATACACGATAGGAATAAAGATCAGCCTCATAGGCAATTCCACGAACGTGAACATCGGAAGACTTATTGGAAGCACGACCTACAATTGTACCAGCTACGTGGGTACCGTGGTGAGAACCTTTATAACCAGTCCCCTCAGGATCTTCTCCTACAGGAATAGGTTTTTGCTCATACGGGTCATCATCATCGTCGTAGGAGTCATAACCACCTTTATAAGCATCTTTTAAATCAGGATGCAAATAATCAGTACCTGTATCAATAACACCCACCTTTAAACCCTTACCAGTGTAGCCAAGCTTCCATACTTCAGGTATATTCATCGCTTTAAGTGGATTGGTGTCATACTTTCCGGGTGGTAATTCATCGGTCTCAGATACAACCTCTACTTCTGGTTGAGAATAATAGTTAATATTGTTATAAACAGCTTTCACGTTAGGAAGTTCTGCCAGCTTAGGGATTTCATTAGCAGGCAGGGTCACAACCATACCATTAAATACTTCTTCAAATTTCTTCTCAATATCTAAATCAAGGCCCTTATCTTCGACAAGCCCTTCAAAGCTATCTTGCTCATCAGATACTAGTGTACGTGCTTCCTTTTCTGAGCTTCTCAATTTTCCTTTTGTCACAACAACTGGATCAGCCTTTAACTGGACAATAACAGTTATCATTTCAGAAGATTTGGTATCCAATGCAGGAGATATGTAAGCAGGGGCAGTAGAAACATCCTCATCAGTTTCTCCAGATACCCTTGCCTTAGTTAAAGCATTCACGTCTAACAACGCATCTAATTCCAAACCTTCCTTTGGACTTGCCGCCATAACATTATACGGGACGACTCCTAGCAACAAGCTAGTAGCTAGTGCTATTGAAGTAATCTTTTTAGGTTTTCGTAACAATCAAGATCCCTCCTAAAAATAATTAATAGAATTGCAAGAAAATATTATAAGTACATAACTGACTTTTCTAAAAAATCAGTACATACTATAAATTCCTCGTTTTTCTCTTTATTCCTCTAGGTATAAAGTCATATTTTTACAAAATTAAAAAAAACTGCCCTTTCCGTATAAATGTCTATACTTTAAGGGCAGTCTTTTTTAATTTTGTTGATAAAACAAGTATTTGATAAAACGTTTATTGAAGAGCCTGCGGATTAGCTGTTCCTAAGAAATCTTCGTAAATACGCTCCCATACAACTGTAAACGTCATTTTCTCATCGTCAGGAATCTCTTGGAATCGTTCAATTGGCTCTTCCAAGTAAGGCGTTAGTTTGACCAAGATTTCTGTTAGCATGTTATCGTTAATGCCCCCCAGAATTTCCTTGATCTCATTTTTTGATAGGGAGAAATCATTTTCTTCTTTTTCATGCAAATGCATAACCAATTGGCTAAACACAGGATGAATCAAAGACTCCAATCGGATATGGTACAAAGCAAACATTTCGTCATCACGAAGTTCGAATGTATCCGCTACTTCTGGGAAGGGTTCTACTGGTACATCAAGGCTTGTTCCCTTATCAATTACCAGTCCCCATTTAATGAACATATCCAATGCTTCTTTAGCTGTTGCTGGATATTCATAGTTAGAGCGTTTCAAGAAGTTACCGTATTTCTCCAACAAAGCCATATAGTTTTCATAGTTCTCTTCATCATTGAATTTATTTTTATCCAACGTATCGAAAGTACCTTCCAACGCTTTAGTCGCAAAGATGGACGTTAACATTTCTTCTTTTGTCTCTAGCTTGGACACCGCATAGCAAACGGCCTTAAACAGTACGTTCATCTCATGAGAGAATACGGTGCTCCAGCCATGCATGTCATAGCCTTTTGGAATAATAATATCATCGCTATCTTTTGTGCGAAGATCTTGTATCGTTTGCATATCACACTCTCCTTGTCCACAACTGCGTTTCGCTAAGAACACGTCTTAGGAATCGTAGAATAACATTAGTAGGTTTATTATACACATAACTAGCGGTATATTTCCAATTTCCAAAGAAAAATCCCCAAGCATATGAAAATGCCTGGGGATTCTCGCTTACTTGTGGCGTGCCGCATCTAAACGTACGATTGCGCGTTGTAGGGCATACTCAGCACGTTGCACGTCAAGATCTGGGACCTTCTCATTGAGACGATTTTCGGCACGTTGTTTTGCTAATTCAGCACGAGCTGTATCGATGCTGTCCGATTGCTCTGCTGCCTCTGCTAAAATCGTTACCGTTTGGCCTCGAACTTCCATGAAGCCGCCGCTAACTGCGATTATGGTCTCTTTGTCGCCTTCTTGCTTAATCCGAACAGGAGCAATTTTTAGCGGAGTCACTAGCGGCGTATGGTTGGGAAGAATACCCAACTCACCTTCAACGCCGCGTGCAATTACCATTGTGGCATCCCCGCTATAGACAACCCGTTCAGGAGTAACGATTTCTATTATCATTTTGCTCATTACCGTCTCCCCTTTCAGGGTTGTCTTACTTCATGTTCTTTGCTTTTTCAACTGCTTCATCAATCGTACCTACGAATAGGAAAGCTGATTCTGGCAGATCATCGTGTTTACCATCAAGAATTTCTTTGAAGCTGCGTACTGTTTCTTTAACAGGTACATATTTACCAGGGAATCCAGTAAATTGCTCAGCTACGTGGAAAGGTTGGGACAAGAAACGTTGTACACGACGTGCGCGTGATACCGTTTGTTTGTCCTCATCACTCAACTCATCCATACCTAGGATGGCGATGATGTCTTGCAGCTCTTTATAACGTTGTAGGATCGTCTGTACGCCACGAGCTACATCATAGTGTTCTTGACCTACAATATCAGGAGCAAGTGCACGAGAAGTAGAAGCTAGTGGGTCAACCGCAGGGTAGATACCCAACTCGGAAATACCACGATCCAAGTTAGTTGTTGCATCCAAGTGAGCAAACGTTGTAGCAGGTGCCGGGTCAGTATAGTCATCCGCTGGTACGTAAATCGCTTGAATAGAAGTAACAGAACCTTTTTTCGTGGAAGTGATACGTTCTTGCAAGCTACCCATTTCAGAAGCAAGAGTTGGTTGGTAACCTACCGCAGATGGCATACGTCCAAGTAGGGCGGATACCTCAGAACCAGCTTGCGTGAAACGGAAGATATTATCGATGAACAGAAGTACGTCACGACCTTCTTCATCACGGAAGAACTCTGCCATTGTAAGACCAGTCAGAGCGATACGTAGACGTGCGCCTGGTGGTTCATTCATTTGTCCGAATACCATCGCCGTTTTAGCAATAACTCCGGAATCTTTCATCTCGTGGTAAAGGTCATTACCTTCACGAGTACGCTCACCTACACCAGCGAATACGGAGATACCGCCGTGTTCTTGTGCGATGTTGTTGATCAATTCCTGAATTAGTACGGTTTTACCTACACCCGCACCACCGAATAGACCAATCTTACCACCTTTTACGTATGGAGCTAGCAAGTCAACAACCTTGATACCTGTTTCCAGGATCTCTGTGGAAGTCGCTTGGTCTTCATAAGCAGGGGCTTCACGGTGAATCGGATCACGACGAGGTACATCGTTCAATTCTACTTGGTCAATTGGTTCGCCTAATACGTTAAATACACGACCCAATGTAACTTCACCTACAGGTACTGAAATAGGAGCACCTGAGTCAATTGCTTCGATGCCACGGATTAAACCATCTGTAGAAGACATCGCAACTGTACGAACTAGGTTATCTCCCAAATGAAGCGCAACTTCACATACTAGATCGATGTCGCGTTCTCCGGAGCTTTGTGCTTTATAAGAAATTTTGATCGCATTATAGATAGCAGGCAAATGACCATGGTCGAACTCAATGTCAACGACCGGTCCCATTACCTGCACTACGCGCCCTTTCGCCATCTTAAATCTTCCCTCCTAAAAGCTAATTGGAAGCCTTTATAACTGTCTTTGTTATACTTGTGAGTTTGCACCCGCAACAATCTCGGAGATTTCTTGCGTGATGGCTGCCTGACGAGCACGGTTATAGAAGAGTGTCAAACGATCGATAATATCGGATGCATTATCAGTCGCATTACCCATCGATGTCATACGTGCTCCATGCTCTGAAGCTTTTGCATCCAATACAGCACTATAAATTAGCGTTTCTGCATACTTTGGCAAAAGAACAGCAAGAACCTCTTCTGCAGAAGGCTCATATTCATAGTCAGCCTTAGATGCTTGTTCATCAGATTCAACTGATTGAAGTGGCAACAGGCGATTCACCTGTGGGATTTGCGAGATAGCAGATTCAAATTCGTTAAAGCAGAGATAAAGTTCATCGATCTTTTCTTCCGCATATAATTGAACTGCTGTGTACGCAATCTGCTTAATGTCAGAAAAACTAGGGTTTTCCGGCATTCCAACTACCTCTTCAATGACAGGATAATCACGTTTCACAAAGAAATCGCGGCCTTTGCGTCCGATAGCAAAGATCGCATACTCATCTTTTGATTTATGCTTTTCGTTAACCGCCTGAAGAACTTTACGGATGATATTCCCGTTATATCCTCCTGCGAGTCCACGGTCAGAAGTAATGACGATATATCCTGTCTTCTTCACCGGACGGGTTTGAAGCATCGGATGTTTAAAGCTAGTGCTTCCTGATGCAATGCTCGCTACTACATCCTGAACCTTTTGAGCATACGGGCGAGCCGCTTGCGCTTGGTCTTGGGCACGGCGAAGTTTTGCAGTAGACACCATCTTCATCGCTTTCGTGATCTGACGCGTGTTTTTAACGCTTTTTATACGTCGTTTTACTTCACGAATACCTTGAGCCACTCATTTTCACCACCTTGGGAAATGCATGCTGAATCACCTTGAACCCAGCATGCACAAAATCTATCGATGCCGAAGATTAACGGCTTTGAGCAAAGCCTTTTTTAAACTCCTCGATCGCTGCTCCTAATTCTTTCTCATCCGGTAATTCGTTTGTTGTACGGATATGTTCGAACAACTGTGGTTTATTGGAGTCGATGAATGCAAGCAATTCTTTTTCGAAACGACGAACGTCTTCCACAGCAATTTCATCTAGGAAGCCTTTTGTGGCAGCGAAGATAGAGATAATTTGCTTTTCAACAGGCATTGGTTGGTATGCAGGTTGTTTTAGGATTTCAACAACGCGCTCACCACGAGTCAAACGAGCTTGTGTTGCTTTATCCAAGTCGGAACCGAACTGCGCGAACGCAGCCAACTCACGATATTGTGCCAAGTCCAAACGAAGTGGACCTGCTACTTTTTTCATTGCTTTAATCTGTGCGGAACCACCTACACGGGATACAGAGATACCTGCGTTAACCGCTGGACGTTGACCTGCATTGAACAAATCAGTTTCCAAGAAGATCTGTCCATCTGTGATAGAGATAACATTCGTTGGAATGTATGCAGATACGTCAGAACCTTGTGTTTCGATGAAAGGAAGTGCTGTTAGAGAACCAGCTCCCAATTCATCAGATAGTTTCGCTGCACGCTCTAACAAGCGGGAATGCAAGTAGAATACGTCACCAGGATACGCCTCACGACCTGGAGGACGGCGAAGCAACAGGGACAACTCACGATAAGCTGCCGCTTGTTTAGATAAGTCATCATAAATACACAGAACATGTCCGCCCTTGTACATGAAGTACTCACCCATTGTTACACCCGCATAAGGAGCTAGATACAGCAATGGAGCTGGATCAGAAGCTGTAGCGGAAACAATGATTGTATAATCAAGAGCACCATGCTTACGTAGTGTTTCCACCACGCCAGCAACTGTAGATTGCTTTTGACCAATAGCAACGTAGATACAAATCATACCGTTACCTTTTTGATTGATAATGGCATCCAAAGCAACAGATGTTTTACCTGTTTGACGGTCACCGATGATCAACTCACGCTGACCACGACCGATCGGTACCATGGAGTCAATAGCTTTAATACCTGTTTGCAATGGCTCATGAACTGATTTACGCGCCATTACACCAGGAGCATTGTTCTCGATAGGACGGAATTCCGTAGTCGCAATTGGACCTAGTCCGTCAATAGGTTGACCAAGTGGGTTAACTACGCGACCTAATAGCGCTTCCCCTACTGGTACTTCCATTACACGGCCCGTACGTTTAACCGTGTCACCTTCTTTAATGTCACGGAAAGCTCCAAGGATAATTACCCCTACGTTATCGCTTTCCAAGTTGAGTACCATACCCATAACGCCGTTTTGGAACTCAAGAAGCTCACCGGCCATTGCTTTTTCCAAACCATGTACGCGCGCAATACCGTCACCAACAGTGATAACCGTACCTACGTCAGCGATTTCGATCTCAGCTTTATAATTAGCGATGCGCTCTTTGATGAGCGAGCTAATTTCTTCAGGTCTGATTGCACTCACTTACGATTCACCCCATTCAACCCAGCGTCTTATATTTGATGCGCAAAATGCTCTAATTTCGTTTTCAAGCTACCGTCATATAAACGGTCACCAATCTTTACAACGACTCCACCAATAATGGTAGGATCTACTACGCTTTCAAAGCGTAGTTTTTTATCCAGCATTTGACCGAATTGAGCAGCTAATTCTTCTAATTCTTCCTTGCTCAATGGTTTAGCTGTAGTAACTGTTGCATCAGCAAAGCCACGTTTATCGTTAGCCATTTCTACGTATGCTTTTGTTATTTCTTCAAATTCACTTTCACGTTTGTTATCTACTAACGCGAAAAGGAAGTTAACTAATTCCTGAGAAGTTTTTCCTTTGAAAAGCTCCTCTAGCAACTCTTTTTTAGAAGCAACGGCAATACGAGGATGCATAAATAACTTTTGGAAGTCAGGTACCTGTTGTAACGCTTCAGCAAGGTCTTTCAACTCATCTTCAATTTGATCGATGAGCCCACGCTCTGCTGCTATCTCAAACAGGGCACGTGCGTAGCGTTTTGCTAATGCTCCACTCATAAGCGATCCCCTACTTGTTTCAGGAACTGATCAATCGTAGATTTTTGCGTAGCTTCATCCAATTCTTTTTCAATAATTTTAGAAGCCAACATAACAGATAGACTTGCCATTTGTGTACGTAGTTCTTCTTTTGCTTTCTCAGTTTCGCGGGCAATTTCTGCACTTGCTTCCGCTTTAAGACGAGCAGCTGTTTCTTCTGCTTCTTTTTTAATACGAGCTTCTTCTTCTTGCGCTTGACGAGTTGCACGCTCAAGTAAAGTTTTCGTTTCTTGACGAGCTTCATCTAACAAGCGGCGTTGTTCAGCTAGCAGTCCTTCCGCTTCTTTACGGTTACGTTCTGCTGCTTCAATTTCAGATGCAACGTGTTGGCGACGTTTTTCCATGATCTGTGTTACAGGGCCAACTGCATATTTCCTAACAACTAAAAGTAGTATCAGGAATGCGATTACTTGAAAGAGCATTGTGCCCCCTTCAAGGGTTACCGCTCCAAACTCTAGCATGCTATTCACTCCTTCCTGGTTCAGAAGAGTATTTTAGTAAAGATATACAAGTAATGATTATTCACTGTTGCATAAACAAGGCGAAGGCCTAGCCTGCTAGCCTTCGCCCTGTAAAATTACATTTGGGAGTAAAGAATGAAACCAACCGCAACCGCGATGATAGGTACTGCTTCTACAAGACCTACACCTAGAAGCATAAGACCCATCAAGCTACCACGAGCTTCTGGTTGACGTGCAACGCCTTCAATTGTACGAGAGATAACTAGTGAGTTACCGATAGCTCCACCTAATGCAGCTAAACCAAAGATAATACCGATTGCTAAAGCCAAAGTATCCATTAAAATAATCCTCCTCAATTTCTGTTGATTAAAAATTAGTGACCATCATTCGTTTTTTGCGAAATATATATGATTGTAAGGGTCGTGAAGATATAAGCTTGAACTGCCCCTACGAAGACGGAATAACCAAGCCACGCAAGTAACGGGATACTACCAATAAAGATACCGGTACTCATTAAGAAAGCAATCAAAACTTCCCCTGCAAAAATGTTACCAAATAGACGGAGTGGAAGTGTCAAAGGCTTAATGACCAGCTCTTCAAGGATATGGAGTGGGTTAAGAAAATGTTTCAGGTATGTGCCTAACCCATGACGACGAATATCCACGTACTGAGAGTAAAGAAGGATAGTAAGCGCCAGTGAGAAGGTAACACTTGCTGCAGCAGTTGGAGATTTCCACCATGCTATGTGTATACCGTGGCCACCTGGTTCAAGTGCATGCTCCACTTTTTCAATTTTCTTAGCCTGAGCCTCAGGAGTCCCAGAAATAGTCAACATCTCAACAACTTGTTCGCTAACCACTTTGTTTTGAGCAGGGTCGTTGTGATGTAACGTGGTTACGTTAAGACCTAGCCCTAACCAGTTTCCTAGAATAATATAGAGAAAAACAGTCACAGCAAGTGTAATAAACCTTGCAGCCGTTTTCGCATCCATAACCGTTCTCGCTAAGTTGTTGATAAAATCAACAATCCATTCAAGAAGGTTTTGCCTTCCGCCCGGCACACCTGTTGTTAATTGACGCGATAGTACAACCAGCAGGACAAAAACCAAAATAGCTGTCAACGTAATCATGAGCATGGTCGGAATATCGAATACAAGTCCACCGAGCTTTAATTTTAATGACCAATGATCCAAAATTTGTTCACCCCTTTCCCTCAAAAAATACTTCCTTGTTAACCTTTTAAGAGCTTACTCTTTATTCTACCTCTTAATTTGCTGAAAAACAGTTAACAAATATTGAACTAATCATCTATTTTTAAGATTGTAATACACGAAAATAATCGAAAACACTTGAAACACTAGCAGTCCAATGATAACTCCCATAATTTGAAACAATTCTGGAAATCTTAGTGCTACAAAGACTGCTATAATTGTAACTGCAAACCTCTGCACCATTCCTATTCCCTTGGTTTTCCCTACATTTCCAGTGATTTTCCATACCTTTAGATAGAGGAGAAGCCCATTTAACAGGCTTGCAAAGCTTCCCAGTAATAATGACTGAAAAAACAATCTATAATCAGGCAGGAGGAACCACAAACCCCCAATAAGGGCAATAGACCATAAAACACAGCGGATAATACTACGTACAGCGGTATAAAACGTTTGCATGCTACATCTCCCTACAGATAAGGACGAATCATTCGGTATACGCTTACAATACCTACGCCCAACCCTAAAAATAGCCCGACAATCATGATCCAAGGAGCCGTATGTAACCATTCATCTAAATATTTCCCAAATAAGACTCCGGCTACGATACATATTGCTAGATCTGCTCCAATGATGCTTACTAATCCGATAGCTTTCCACGGGTTATTTACCTTTTTTGACAAGTTCGCTTCTCCCTTCAAACCAAAAATGGAAGAGCTTTACACCTTAACATATTAACGAAGATTTATCCGCATTGTCAACTTGTCGATCTGTAGGACACAAATCTTTCACAAATTTGTCTATATTATTTCGATTATTGTTGAAATTCCTTGACCGCCGCCTATACATAAAGTTGCTAAGCCATAGCGAGAATCCTCTCGTTTCAACATTTCATGAACAAGACTAACCAGAACGCGAGCCCCGCTTGCGCCAATTGGATGACCAAGAGCAATAGCTCCTCCGTTCACATTTAGCTTCTCTTGATTAATACCTAATTCTTTACCAATAGCTAGGGATTGTGCTGCAAAAGCCTCATTCGCTTCAATCAAGCCTATTTGATCTAAAGTAAGACCAGCCTTTTTTAGAGCCTTTTCTGTAGCTGGTACCGGTCCAAGCCCCATTACTTGCGGGTTAACTCCAGCGCTGGCATTGGCAACAATTCTAGCTAATGGCTTAACACCCAATTCTTCTGCTTTTGCATAAGACATCAGAACGAGTGCGGCTGCCCCATCATTAATTCCAGACGCATTTCCTGCCGTAACACTTCCATCCTTTTTAAAAGCAGGTCGAAGTTTTGCCAAAGCATCCATCGTTGCACTTGCTCGAGGGAATTCATCCTGCTCAAACAAAATTGCCTCTCCCTTTCTCTGTGGGACAGTCACGGCAACGATCTCATCATGAAAACGTCCTTCCTGGATAGCTTTGTTCGCTTTCTGTTGACTCCAAGCCGAAAATTCATCTTGCTCTTCCCGGCTAATCTGATAGCGCTCACAAAGATTTTCAGCTGTAATTCCCATGTGATAATCATTAAAAGCACACCATAGTCCATCGCGAATCATGGAATCTACGACTTTCTGATCACCCATGCGATACCCATCTCTAGCAGCTTCTAATAGGTAAGGGGCTTGACTCATATTTTCCATTCCGCCAGCCACTACCACATCCGCTTCCCCAGAAACGATGGCTTGATACGCTAAATGTACGGCTTTTAGTCCTGACCCACACACTTTATTAATGGTCATAGATGGCTTCTCTTCTCCTATGCCTGCTAGCATAGCAGCTTGTCGCGTTGGGTTTTGACCCAGACCCGCCTGCAGTACGTTCCCCATCACGACCTCATCTACGTGCTGTTTATCAACACCCGCTTTAGCAAGTGCCGCTTCAATCACTACTGCTCCTAATCTGGTTGCGCTTACAGAAGATAACTTACCTTGAAAACTACCGATCGCCGTACGTACAGCACCTACAATGACTACATCGCTACCTTTCATCATATCCGCTCCTTAAAAACATCAGATAGTAAGCTTTTGCTAGTTAATTTCATTACTTATGAATCTTCAGTCTATTACTCACAATAATTAGTAACTAAGCTTTATTTTACCATATTTTTAAGGAGACAGATATCAATTAGATTATACTATTTATAACTTTCCCATTAATTACTATAGTTGAAAAAATCAAAAAGTAAACAGGTAATTTTTAGAAATGGAACAAACTGTACAGTTTGATAGAAAAAGCCGCCTTTGCAGATAGCAGAAGACGGCTAAACTCTTGATTTATCTTTGAATTAATCGATACAAGGCTGCTACACAAACAGCACGAGTAGTTGGGCTATCGGGTTTGAAACTTCCCTGAATAGGATCAATTAGCCCTAACCCTACTATATTAGCAATAGGCGCAGATGCCCAAGAAGGGATTTGCTTTTGGTCCTTCAAGCTCACTTTAGAAGTAGCTTGTTGTTGCAAAATCCGATCCAGAATAATAGCTGCTTCCGCTCTGGTAACCGGCTGGTCTGGACGGAAGGTCTTATCCTGATATCCTTTCACCAAATCCATGGAAACCGCTACTTGCACAGCAGCTTCTGCATAAGAAGGAACCTTATCCTTGAAATTCAGTTTAGGCTGGCTAGGTAGCTCCCAATTAAAAACCCTAGCTAAGAGCGTTACATATTGAGCACGTGTTAAAGAGACGTCTGGGCCGAATTTATTGGCAGATAGTCCTTTAACAAAGTCTTGTTCAGCCATATATAAAATCTCTTTTTTATAAGGATGATTTACTATATCGCTAAACTGTTGCCCAAATGGCACCAACAGTGTCGCATCATCAATGTAAATACTACCTTGCTCTGGACGTGATTCTGAGCCTTCTGACAAGTTAGCTAGGTATATGCTCTTCAGTTTCAAAGGATACGCTGCATTCGACGGGAAATAGCCTCTAAGCTGTTTCCAGCCTGTCCAGTTAATCTCCTTGGCTAGATCTACATAAAGTGTTTGGCCTTTGCTATCAATTACTTCAGCACGAAGCCAGTGGTTACTGTTATCTCCGTACACCCACAGTCCCATACCAAAAGGTTGACCAGGAATCGTCATAGGAGTAGCTCCCATTTTTCCATAAGCAAAACGAGTATTGTTAGATGGTGCCCCACTGAAGTCATACGTTAATTTGGCAGATTTACTGGAACCATGTACCTGTTCGTTTTGAAGCGAGAAAGATCCTTTAGAAGTGAGAACTTCTGGATTCCCTGCAAACGAAATACCTGGCACATTATCAAAATTGATCCATGGTTGCTCAGAAGCTCCTACCGTAATTGGTACTGAAGTGGTTTTACCGTCATATGATACGGTCAAGGTAGCTTGGCCCGTTTGTTCTCCAGCAACCATTTGCAATTGTTCATTAATGGTTACCAGATTATTGCTCACAGAGGTTTTTACAGATAATGGTGTCGCTGTTACCAACTCACCTTTATTCGTTTTGATTTTAATATCTAGTGGCAATGTTTGACCTGGCATTAATGTAAGTGGAGATGGTGAGACCATCACCTGCTGTACCTCAGCACCACTAACGACATGAATATTTTTCTTCGTTTGAATGCCATTTACACTAGCTGTAACCATAGAAGTGCCTGATTGACGGGCAATAAATGAAGAACCTTCAAATGATCCAGAATCTCCTTCTACTCCCCAAGAAATCTGATTGGCATCAATCTTAAACGGTAAATAGTGGTTATCATATGCTTTGGTTCCAAATTGAATAGCTTGTCCAATCAGCGTTTCAGTAGGTCCTGTTAATTGAAAACCTGCTAAATCTCCCGCAGGAGCTGTATTAAATACACCCAATCCCGTTGGAACTCGACGTTCTACACCCTGCATAGGGCGATTGGCCAGTTTGGCTTCTGTCTCTCCCAGCATGCGGACTGCTAGTGTTTGTGAACCGCCACCATCAAAATTGGCAGCCATATAAGAGCCAACTTCGACCATAATCTGAGCAAACTCTACAAGGGTTACTCCTCGACTGGAACTGCCCTGCTCCACGCTTACAATATAAAGTGTCTTACCATCCTGGGAGACTCCTACACCGGTTCGAGCTGTGATACCCATAACAGCTTTATCCGCAGAAATGTTAGCCACTTTCCCCTGATTAACTAGTAAAGCATGACCACCCACTGCTTGGGCCCACTCTTTTGAATTGGGAGTAGTTTGTGAATCAACAGTCACAGAAGAGCCTATTGGAAACTCTTGTTTTAGAAATTGGGCGGCAGTCCCGTGTCCCCACAGCACAAAACCATTGGCAGGAATCGCTGCGCCAGGTTGATCCACACGTACTTCGGTAGCTATGCCATTTTGAAACACTACCTCAACCACACCTTTGTAGCCTTTAATTGTACCTAAACTGGTTTTTCCGAAGGCAGGTGTATACATGTTAAGCTGGTTCTCATGACTTTTACCTGCTGTAGAAGAATATTCTTCCTTATTAATCCCGCGCAAACTCATGTTTTTACCATTTTGAGAGGTTACGAGTCCAGTGAACCCAAATCGTTCAATAAGAGCGGTCTTATCGGATGTAATCCCTAAGCTATAGTAATACGGCAAATGTCCCATAGAAGAAATAGTTTCCCCATCTTTTACAACAAGTCCGAATGGTGCCCCACGTAGGGACATGTTGAAAAAGTCAGCATTAACACCAGCAATTGCGCCTGCTTCATTAGTCATTTTAGTAATACTTTGTTTTTCTGTTACACGTCCATTTGTTCCGTAAATTGGCTTTACTTCTACGTATGGATTATTCAAATCCACTTTTGTTATGTAGATTTTACTTTTCTTGTCGCCATATACCTTTTCATAATGCGTTAAGGTTGTACCTTCCCCAATTGGCGTTTGCCAAACCGTTGTTAACGGTCCTACTGTCGCAGCTTCTACCGAATAGGCAGGCAGCACGACAGGGAGAATTGCCCCGCATGCTACAGTTGTAGCCAGCATTAACGACAGAAACCGAGCTGGCTTCTTATTCATTTTGTTGAAACTCCTCTCCATTGGCTAAACTTTCTCTTTTTTCCTATCCATTACTAATGTTTAGACGTATCGAATCGTCCACAAGTTTCAGTATTATATCGTTTTTTATGTGCCCCCAAAATGAAAAGAGACGTTCTGGGAAAAACGCCTCTTTTTACATGCTTTATTTAGATAATAACTTCTCTTGACGTGGTTGGAAAGAGGTTGGACGAACAGAAGTGCAACCGAAATGATACAAGATTGCTTGAACAATTCTCTCCGATGCCTTTCCATCCCCATATGGGTTAGCTGCTTGGGCCATTTGTTCATAAGCCTCTGCATTTGTTAATAATTCGTTCGCCATATCGTATACTTGTTGCTCATCCGTTCCTGCCAATTTCAACGTACCAGCCACAATTCCTTCTGGACGCTCTGTAGTGTCACGCAAGACAAGTACAGGCACACCAAGAGAAGGTGCTTCTTCTTGTACTCCGCCAGAGTCAGTCAAAATTAAATGGGCATGGCGAGCAAAATTATGGAAATCAAAAGCATCTAACGGATCAATTAATTGAATACGATCGTGATTACCCAAGAACTCCTGAGCCACTTCCTGCACCGCTGGATTCAGATGTACAGGATAAACTACTGCGATTTCTTCATGCTCATCAACCAACCTGCGAACAGCTCGGAAGATACGACGCATAGGTTCACCTAGATTTTCACGACGGTGTGCTGTCATCAACACCATCTTTTTGCCTGCTACCTTATCCAACACGGGATGTTTATAGTCAGACTTCACGGTTGTCTGTAACGCATCAATCGCTGTATTACCTGTAATATAGATCGCTTGCTCTTGCTTATTTTCACGACGTAAATTATCAGCAGAACCCTCTGTTGGTGCAAAATGCAGGTCAGCCATAACTCCCGTCAGCTGACGATTCATCTCTTCTGGGAATGGAGAATACTTGTCCCATGTACGAAGTCCCGCTTCAACGTGTCCGATTGCTACCTGGTTGTAAAAAGAAGCCAAGCTCGCAACGAAGGTTGTCGTGGTGTCGCCATGCACGAGTACGATATCTGGTTGTGCTTCTTTGATCGCTTTATCTAAGCTCTCTAATGCGCGGGTTGTGATGTCGATCAAAGTTTGACGATCTTTCATGATATTTAAATCCATGTCAGGCGTGATCTGAAAAATCTCCAGTACCTGATCCAGCATTTGACGATGCTGGGCTGTCACACATACGATAGATTCAATCTGCTCACTATGTCTTTTTAACTCGTGTACAAGTGGAGCCATTTTAATTGCTTCCGGTCTTGTCCCGAATACCGTCATTACTTTTATCTTTTTCATCAAGACGCCCCCTATTTCGTTCCGTACAAACGATCTCCGGCATCTCCCAGTCCAGGAATAATATAACCGTGATCGTCCAGATATTCATCTACTTTCGCTACAAAGATGTCTACATCTGGATGTTCGTCTTGTATTACCTTAATTCCTTCTGGAGCAGCGATCAGACACATTAATTTGAGGTTCTTAGCACCACGTTTTTTAAGAGCTTCGATAGCAGCTACAGCAGAACCCCCAGTTGCTAGCATAGGGTCGATCACGATCAATTCACGCTCAGCAATATCGGTTGGTAATTTTACATAGTATTCTACTGGTTGCAATGTTTCAGGATCACGATACAAGCCTACATGACCTACTTTTGCTGCAGGAATCAATTTCAGTACGCCGTCAACCATACCTAATCCAGCACGCAATATCGGTACTAGCCCTACTTTTTTACCAGCAATTACGTTAGATTTACAAGTTGCTACTGGTGTTTGAATTTCTACTTCTTCTAAAGGCATATCTCTCGTAATTTCATATGCCATAAGAGTTGCTACTTCATCTACTAACTCTCGGAATTCTTTTGTCCCTGTATTTTTATCACGAATAAACGTCAACTTATGCTGAATCAAAGGATGGTCAAATACATATACACGGCTCATGCTAGTACCTCCGTTTCATTATTAGCAAACACATTATGTACACGAAGCCCAAGGCTCCTTGAAATAAGCTTTTCTTATCATAAAGGAGCAAAGCTATATCGTCAATTTGCCTGAAAATATTGACTTATATATTATGTTAATGTCGTGTGTTTGCTTCTCTTCGCTAGTTTCTCCCCGCCTGTACAGAAATATAAATAGGAACACACAGAAAAACAGGCCCTCTCCTCGCAAGGTAGGTGGACCTGTTCGTTATTTTATGACTCTTTAAGCAAATACTTACGTAATTGATTAGATAGTCAAACCTTCATATAGTGGAAACTTCTTGCTCAGTGCCGCAACACGATCACGAGCTTCTGCATGCTTGGCTTCGTCTTCTGGATTCTTCAGAGTCAGAGCAATGATACTTGCTACTTCTTTCATTGCTTCTTCATCAAAACCACGACTAGTTACAGCTGGAGTACCCATGCGTACACCGCTTGTAACAAACGGGCTAGCCGGATCAAACGGAATCGTATTTTTGTTGGTCGTAATACCTACTTCATCAAGAAGATGCTCTGCCACTTTACCCGTAAGTTCTAGATTACGCACATCTATTAATACCAGATGGTTATCTGTACCACCTGACACCAGCTGTAATCCTTCTGCCTGTAGCGCTGTAGCAAAAGCGCGAGCATTGTTAACAACTCGTTGAGAGTATTCTTTGAATTCAGGTTGTAGTGCTTCACCAAATGAAACTGCTTTTGCTGCAATAATGTGCATCAACGGACCACCTTGTACCCCTGGGAATACAGATTTGTCGATCGCTTTTGCGAACTCTTCTTTGCAAAGAATTAAACCGCCGCGAGGTCCACGCAATGTTTTATGGGTAGTAGACGTAACAAAATGAGCATAAGGCACTGGATTTTGATGTAGCCCTGCTGCAACAAGACCAGCGATATGCGCCATGTCTACCATGAGGTATGCGCCAACTTCATCAGCAATTTCACGGAATTTAGCAAAATCAATCTCACGCGGATATGCACTTGCCCCAGCTACTATCAGCTTTGGTTTATGTTCTAATGCTTTTGCACGAACTATGTCATAGTTAATGAGATGACTATCTTCATCTACACCATATTCAACAAAGTTATAGAGAACACCTGAGAAGTTAACGCTGCTACCATGCGTTAAATGACCACCATGGGACAAGTTCATGCCCAAAACGGTATCTCCTGGTTGCAACATGGTGAAATAAACAGCCATGTTAGCTTGAGCACCAGAATGTGGTTGAACGTTGGCATGCTCTGCACCAAATAATTCTTTGACGCGATCACGAGCAATGTTTTCTGCAATATCTACATACTCACAACCACCATAGTAACGACGGCCAGGGTAACCCTCCGCATACTTGTTGGTAAGTACGGTCCCCATTGCTTCCATTACGGTACGACTCACAAAGTTTTCTGATGCAATTAACTCAATCTTGTCGCGTTGACGTCCTAATTCCAATCGAATGGCTTCTGTAATTTGTGGGTCTTTTTCTTTTAAGATATCGAACATAATCTTATCCCTCCCTATTTATCTGCACTTTTCTTTTGTTCACCTTGTATGTTAACCCAAGTTGTTTTTCTCTAGGTACAGGTCTGTTGATCCACGCGTTCATAAACCGCTCGTGCTCCGCCAATCATTTTTGGTCTTGTATAGGCCGCAGTGAGATGAGCTGCCCCTATTTGTTTACGGCTGAGTCTTACCGGAACTGCCACGTGTTTAAGATGCATACCAATAAAGGTATCTCCAATATCAAGACCAGCATGCGCCTTTATATGCTCTACAACAGCCGGTGACTTCATTTGCTGGTAGGCATAAGCAGCCATAGAACCTCCGGCACGCGGTACTGGAATAACACTGACTTCTTCCAGTCTATATTGTTGTATCGTAGAACGTTCTACAACAAGTGCACGATTTAAATGCTCACAGCATTGAAAAGCAATCTGAAAGCTTACTTCATGCTGAGCCTCTGCAATTCCCTTCCAGATAGCGGTAGCCACTTCCTCGCTACCTGCTTTGCCTATATGCTGGCCAATCACTTCGCTCGTACTGCAACCGATCACCAAAAGTTGGTCAGCATACAGATTTGCTACTTTTACTAATTCCAACACACAATCTCTGATCTCTTGCTGAAGACGAGCAATCTCCACCTTACTTCACTCCCGAATATTTCGCCTCAATATCCATCACTTTCTTAACGCGATTCTCGTGGCGGCCACCTTCAAATTCAGTTCCCAACCAAATTTTTACAATATCAAGCGCTAAGCCAGGCCCAATTACTCGCTCTCCCATAGCTAGCATATTCGTATCATTATGCTCGCGAGTCGCTTTTGCAGAGAACGTATCATGAACTAACGCACAACGAATTCCACGCACCTTATTAGCTGCAATGGACATGCCAATGCCTGTCCCACATACTAAAATACCTCTGTCAAACTCTCCAGAAGCTACTTTTTCTGCAACAGGCAAGGCATAGTCTGGGTAATCAACAGAGGTCTCGCAATTACAACCAAAATCTTCGAACGTAATCTGCATAGATGTTAAAAGCTTTTTGATCTCTTCTTTTAGATGTAATCCGCCATGATCGGCTGCTAATGCCACTTTCATTGTGCAATCCCTCACTTTTGTCGTCATATGATGTATTATACATGATTATCCTAACGAAATACAGTCCAGAAACAACCGACAGCTCGTTTTTACCATGAAACACAAACGTTTTCACATAAATATATATAAATGTTCGTATTTTAAACAAAGAAGGTCCTGGGAATGTTCCAGCACCTTTTTAACTTATTCCATATCCTGACGATAATCTTTGTTTGTCTCGTCCAGATTCTTTAGTTTTTCCCGAACAACCTGTAAATCTTCTTCTAATTCTTTTGCTGTAGCACGGTACATCTCCAATGTTCCACCGTAGGGATCTGTGATGTCGCCTTGTTGCCCATATGCATACTCTTTTAACGAGTATACCTTTGCTGTCGCTTCTGGAAAATGACTCAGAATGGCTGTTTTATGCCCTTGAGTCATCGTAATGATAAGATCTGCCTGATTTATCTGGTCACCAGTAATCTGTTGAGAAATGTGCTCATGTGTTAATCCCTTTTCCTCTAACACCTGTTGGGCATGCAAAGAAGCAGGTTGGCCCTCAAACACAGCAACTCCTGCTGAGGCAATCTCCATTTGTAAATCCCTTACTCGTTGACGGAAAAGAACTTCTGCCATGGGACTTCTGCAAGTATTACCTGTACAAACAAATAAAATTCGCATGCTAAGATACCTCCTTTTCTACCAAACTTTTTATATACTTACAAAATAAATTTTAAGCCAAAAATCAATAGTATGACTCCACCAATAATTTCACTGTATTCACCCAGCCAGCCTCCGACGCTTTTTCCTACCATCAGACCAGCACAAGCCATCAGACCTCCGATGATACCGAACAAGCTAACTGCTAGCCATTTGTTAACTGCCATCAAACCAAGTGAAAAGCCTACTGATAAGGCATCCAAGCTGACACTAAAGGCAAACAAAATAAGTCCAAGACCTGTTGTTTTAATTAGACTTCCCTCATTTTCTCCAAAAAAGACGCTCCATAACATATGTACGCCTAAGAGAATCAAGATAGCGCCCCCAATATAAATAGCGATATCTCCTACAATGTCAGAGAGATAGGTGCCGATCACAATACCTAACAGAGGCATAGCAATATGAAAAAATCCAATCATTACGCTGATATTCAAAATTTTACGTAGCCGTAGTCCCACCATGCCAAGTCCAATACCGAGTGAGAATGCGTCCATTCCCAGTGCGATCGCTATCAGTAGTAATGTTAGAAATTGTCCCCAGAGATATACCGCAGCTTCCACACTCTTCCCCCCTGTCTTTTTCACCTTATGCGGACAGGGGGGTAAAAATTCTTTTTCTCTACAGGTTGTACATCCTGATTTTAAAACATTTTTAGGCCTTTATGATTCGATGAGATGCTGCTTTTTCTAAGCGATTCATCACGGCTAGTCCAAGACCCTCACGCGGATACGTTTCCGCTAAAATAAACTGAATTTGCTCCTCATCAAATCGACGCAAATCCGTATACAGATCCTGCGCTACTTCCTCCAATGATGCCAAGGAGCCACATGCAAGAGTTAGGTTCACCAGGGCATGGTTGTTCCAATAGTCTAGATGTTCCTTCGGTACCATAACCCCTGTTGTTAATCCTTGTTCTTTGGCTTCTATTAAAAGCTCCAGCATTTTAGCTTTCACTTCGTCCTCTTGACCCGACACCAACCATAAATCACCTGTAGGTGCATAATGCTTATATTTCATACCGGGCGAAATAGGTTGTTCCTCTTCCTCCGTTAAAAAGGCCGGATCAATTGCTACCTCTCCGATTACTTGTTGAATTTGTTCCAACGTAATACCACCTGGGCGATGAATCATCGGCGGCTCCACCGTCATGTCTATTGTCGTAGATTCTACACCTACCCCTGTATTTCCTCCGTCCACGATTCCCGCAATTCGTCCAGTTAAGTCTTCCATGACATGCTGAGCTGTTGTAGGGCTGGGACGACCAGAACGGTTTGCACTTGGTGCCGCAATGGGAACTTGTGCCTGTTTAATTAATTCTAAAGCGACAGGATGATCTGGCATACGTACTCCTACTGTAGGTAATCCGGCCGTTACTTTGGAAGCAATCTCTTCTCTTTTGGGTAAAAACATGGTTAGTGGTCCAGGCCAAAACGCCTCCATCAACTGTCTTGCTTTCACAGGGATGTCAGTGGCCACAGCGTCTAGTTGTGTTTTTTCACCAATATGGACGATCAGTGGATTATCACTCGGCCTACCCTTAGCAACGAAGATTTTTTCCACAGCCTCATCAGATAATGCATTCGCTCCTAGCCCATAAACCGTTTCGGTAGGAAACGCAACTAGCTCTCCTGATTCGACAAGTCTTGCTGCATCCACAAGATGTGTACAACTTTTTTGGTCTTCCACATTCTTATCCACAAGCCAAACCTTTGTCAGTATATTCTGTTCCATCCGATAAACCCTTTCTTCTTCGTTATTCATGCTCGCTTTGCTTCCATAGTATATGTTTTTCCTAAAAAGTTTTCAACAGGCTGTGGGTAACCTGTGGATAAACCTATTGACTTTTTCGACTTTTCACTTAAAAAAAGCCTATCCAAGTGGACAGGCTGGAGGGGGAGCAAAATTATTTCCCTGATTAAAACCAGGAGCGAAGTTTGTCCCATATAAAGGAGCGCACTTCCACTTTAGGTGTTTCATTATCAGGCACAATAGCTGCTGTATCAACATTCCCTACTGTCTTTTCCTGTACAATACCTGGATCTTTCACGATATTATTATCTGAATTTTCTTTGTTATCATTCTCTTGTGGCTCACTATTTCCCACTATACTTTGTACAGGTTCTACTACTTGTACATCTTCCTCCACAGTAGTCGTTAAGTTATCCACAGTGTCTTCTTTTTTCACCATTCCATCCCCATTTGATAAATCAATAAAGCATAGGGGAGGGAATAATACACACCACCAATTTTGTCCTTCTGCCTTACCAATTCGTACACGTAAAGCTTCATAATCACCAGCTGGATAGATATATGATCCATATTGTTTCGTAGGGAATTCTACTCGACCGAAATATACCTCTGCTGGATAGGAATAGCCACGGTCAGCAATTGTCTGATCCACAACTTTTTGAATTTCATTCATGTGATCAGTTACGAGTAAGCGAGCTTGGTCATAAGTATGGATCTCTTTTATCCATTTGTTCATTTCCGCGATAATCGCATCGCGCACTTCTCGTTTTAGCCATTGGTCCTGTACGGAATCGCTGTTTGCCAATATGCGCAATCGAATGGATTCCTGTGGAATTGGACCGTTGTTACGTATATTTGCCGAGGTAATTTGCCCTTCCCAGCTCATTAATGCGATCGTCAAACCAAATAGGATAAAAAAGAACCGTTTCATCATAACCAACTCTCCCCTCATATACTGTCTCTCTAGCAAACAGTATGGACAATAAGAGAATGTGATAAACCCGGTTCTTACAACTATTTTTAATTGTGTAGTCGATAGCCGACAATAATACGATCTATACCCGCCAAATCAGGATAAATGAATACCTCATCAATGGCACCTGAATCTTTCATAAGCTGAGCTACTGTCTCTGCCTGATAGATTCCTACTTCAAAAGCTACCAGGGCAGTCGGCTCTAGCAATAGTGGCAAGGCTTCACAAATTCTACGATAGAAAATATAGCCGTCCACTCCCCCATCAAGAGCTAAACGTGGTTCGTAACCAAGAACTTCCGTATCCAATTCGTCTACATCAGTACTTGGGATGTAGGGTGGGTTAGATATCAAGATGTCCACACGCTCACCTGCTATAAGCATCGGTTCAACCAAATCGCCTTGTAAAAAACGAACTCTGTCCCGCACACCTAACCGTTCAGCATTTTTCGTAGCAATCGCTATAGCATCCAAAGAAATATCCACAGTCGTTAGTTGCCAGTTTGGTTTTTCCGCTGCCAACGTCAGCGTGATCGCCCCACTACCCGTTCCAAAATCTACAACGGATAACGTTTGTTCTGTATCCCAGATTCGTTGGGAATGAAGCAGGACCTGCTCAATTAATAGCTCTGTCTCTGGACGCGGGATTAGAACGCCTGGAGCTACCATAAAATCTCGTCCGTAAAAATTTTGTTCACCTAAGATGTACTGGATAGGTTCATGAGTAGCTCTCCGCTCAAGTAGCACTTGAATAGCAGCTACCTCATCAGCACTAATCGGATCAGGCATAGATGCTAAAAAGCTTGCCCGGCTCTTCTTGAGTACATGACGAATGATTAATTCCGCTTCAAACCGTGGATCTTTCGTACCCGCTTCACCTAAAAAGGAAGAAGCCCAAAGCAGGGCTTCTCTCACGTTATTCATTGGATTCATCTTATGCGCTGGCATCGTTTTTCATTAGCTCCGTCTGTTCGTGCATAATGAGATTATCAATGATTTCGTCCATTTCTCCATCTAGAATAGTTTCTAGACGATGTAGCGTCAAACCGATGCGGTGATCGGTCACACGGCTTTGCGGGAAGTTATAGGTACGAATACGTTCACTACGGTCACCAGTACCAACTAAGGATTTACGGTTTGCATCAATTTCAGCATTCGCTTGTTGACGATAGTAATCAGACAGACGAGCCCGCAGAATTTTTAATGCTTTATCCTTATTGGAATGCTGGGACTTCTCATCCTGACAAGATACCATGATACCCGTCGGTAAGTGAGTAACACGCACCGCGGATTTCGTAGTATTAACCGACTGTCCACCTGCACCGCTGGAACAGAATGTGTCAATACGAATATCTTTATCGCTAATTTCCACGTCTACTTCTTCGACTTCAGGTAATACAAGAACCGTAGCTGTGGACGTATGAATACGACCGCCAGACTCCGTAGACGGGATACGCTGTACGCGATGTGCACCGCTCTCAAATTTAAGTTTACTGTAAGCGCCTCGACCATTCACAGCAAACACAACTTCTTTAAATCCACCAATATCTGTTTCGTTCGCTTCCATCACGTCGATTTTGAAACCATGACGCTCTGCAAAACGAGTGTACATTCGGTATAAACTAGAAGCAAACAAAGCCGCTTCATCTCCACCTGCCGCACCACGAATCTCTACAATAACGTTTTTGTCATCGTTCGGATCTTTAGGCAACAGTAAGATTTTCAGACGATTTTCCAGCTCTTCCTTACTTTTGGACAGCTCGGAGATTTCCATTTTAACCATCTCACGCATTTCATCATCCAATTTTTCATCAAACATAGCCTTCGAATCATCAAGTTGTGTTAGAACAGATTTATATTCACGGTACGCGGTGACCATATCTTCCAAAGAGGATTGTTCTTTGGAGAGTTCACGTAGCTTTTTTGTATCACTAATTACGTCGGGGTCACACAAAAGGTTTGTAACTTCTTCGTAACGCTCTTCAACAGCAGATAAGCGTTTAAACATAGCTTCTCACCCCAATTTTCCCAATTTCCTGTAAGCTTATCGTATAGAAACGTAAAATCAATGCATAACATAAAAAGTATAGTAGATTTTGATATGAAAGTCAAAGAATTTACCTTACAACGATATACTTCATAGAAAGAAAAACCCGGCTAACTCACCGAGTTTTTATCCCTTACTATGAATGATATCCATCGTAGGAAGTTACATGAAAATCGTAGCGTCCACTTTTTTTATGCAGGGCGTCTATCACATGATGCTCAATTTTTCGAGCTTCGGCAGCTGTCACGTTTCGCTTGAGATCTAGTGTAACAAACACATCTTTTCCACGGAGAGAGACACGCGCATTCTCTACACCTTGTACTTTTTTCGCTTCTTGTTCCATTTCCTGAAGCAATTGTAGAGATGCTTTCTGTTCTCCCATCGCTTTATAAGGCTTTTGTTCTTTTTGAACGTGGTGTAGCATCTGCTGTTGTTGCATAGATTGGTGAATGGCTTGCTTCTTTTCTTGCTGTTGCACTTTGGGCTGAGACGATGACGCACATCCACCTACCAACATCCCTACAGCTACACTACTCACAATCAAGATTTTACTTGAGAATAGGCTTGTACAAGTCTTGCTGTTTTTCATCAAAAAAGCCACCTCCCGTTTTGCCTAGTGTGTGCAACCACTCCTACACCCATGCAAAAAAGAGATAGCTTTCCTATATACGCTTTTACTTACAACTACCAAATTCAACAGGCAAGGTTTTTGGAAGTCCTGGTGGCTGATAGTAATGCTTACGACAAACGCTACTATAGGTTTCTTCTCCACCAATTTGGATCGTTTCCCCTGTATATACTGGTTTACCTTGCTGGAATTTTAAAATATGTGTCGCCTTTTTATTACAGAAAACACATACTGTTTTAATTTCCTCAATCTTATCCGCTTCACAGAGCAAAGCTTGACTGCCAGGAAATAATTGATTTTTAAAGTCTTTTAAAAGCCCGTACACGATTACAGGGATATGCAACTCATCCACAATTCTTGCCAATTGCCTTACATGTTCCTCAGCTAAAAATTGCCCCTCATCTACTAGTACACAGTGAGGTTGCTCTTGCTCTTCTTTTATAACCCGATACAGATCAGTGGTATTCTGAATCGGAAATGCCTCTCGTGAAATCCCGACTCTGGACGCTACCATCCCTACACCATAACGGTCATCAATTTCCGGTGTAAACACCATTACCTTCTTACCGGATTGTTCATAGTTATGTGCTACTGTTAGCAATTGAATAGACTTGGATGCGTTCATTGCACCATATCGAAAATACAATTGAGCCACTCCGCATTCTCCCTCTGTCGCCATTCTTTTCTACTTTCCGTTCCAAGCAACTGTAACATCATATCATTTTATATTAAGGATCGCCAATGGAGATTCACCCAAATAATCGAGATCAGGTGCTAACTCGCGTTATCCCTTATGTTCTACGTTTCTGTTCTGTCATTTTCCACGATTTGTGTCGATAATCTCTGTAGAAATAACAAGACCAGGTAGAATAAATTCCACCTGGTCTTTGTCTCTTCCTATAATTAGGAAAGATTGTATTTGCGTTTGAAACGATCTACACGGCCGCCAGCATCGATAAACTTTTGTTTACCAGTGTAAAACGGATGGCAAGCGGAGCAAACTTCTACGCGAAGGACGTCTTTTACAGAGCCGGATTCGAACTCATTGCCACATGCGCAAGTTACTTTAACCGTTTTGTAGTTTGGATGAATACCTTGTTTCATCTCTATGCACCTCTTTCCGCCCTGAATCGTTTGCCGAATCAGAGTTATATAAACATATAAAAGAATAGTATCACGTCTATCTTTCTATTGCAACCTTGCATACCTGATTGGAAAGAAAATCTATTTACCGCTTTTTTGCCTACGTTGGTGCTCAGGAGGCACGTGTGTAAACGACCCAATTACGACATCCGGTAATTCTTGTTGGTAGATTTCAATCGCCTGCTTCATTCCAAATACTTCTCCTTGAGCCTTAGGAATCATCTCTAAATAGCTTTCTGGATCAATGTTTAGATTGCGCAATTGAATTAATTTAATGCCTGTCCGTTTTATAAAATCAATCATCGCTTCCATCTCTTCTTCCCGATCAAATACACCTGGGAAACACAGATAATTAATTGATGTATATACACCCTGATTAGTAGCATATTCAGCAGAACGAGCTACATTTTCAAGCGTATAACCGCGAGGACGATAGTACGCATTGTAATGTTCATCAATCGCACTGATTGTGCTAATTCGCATGAGATCAAGACCTGCATCAACAATCCCTCTAATATGATCAGTTAAACCAGCATTGGTATTAATGTTGATATAGCCCATATTCGTCCGTTCACGAACGCGTCTCATTGCTGGAATGATAATCGACGCCATAGTAGACGGCTCTCCTTCACACCCTTGTCCAAAACTAATGATGCTTTCTGGAGTTTGTAAGTGATGCAACATCACTTCTACCAGTTCATCCTCAGTTGGTTTAAAGTTCATACGAGTCTGAGGAGAAGGGAATCCACTATCATCTGGTTGCTCCGAAATGCATCCGTAGCATCCCGCATTACAGGTTTTAGATACTGGTAGACTACCTTCCCAACGGTGGAAAAAATTGTTGGAGGCCGTTAAGCATTCATATTCTAGCGCACAATGAGACAAATGCTGTAAAATTCTATTTTCAGGAAACTGTTGCAGGGTAGCATCTACCTTGCCACGCAGCTCGTCCATCGGAAAATTATCTGGATTCCAATTATGTGGTTCATCACTTTTACGAGCAGCCACCCAAAAGGCATCGTCTTTCCAAACGACTGCTGTATAACCGAATAGAGGAAATTTATTATCTTTGTTTGTTTTGATGTAACCAGGCAGTAATAAACGTGTAAAACCTTGCGGGATCAACGCTCCTACCGCAGTATAACCATCCAGCTTGGTCATTTTACCAGTGTCCTCATCCATTCCCACAGGAACTGTGTCAGGCAAACTAACCAATGTTGATCCTTCAGGTAGAGGAATCAGCTCTTCCTCAAGTATCTCCGTCAGGATGTCGCCATTTCTAGCAATCGCCAGAACAGCATGATGGTCATACACCTGGCCTTTTTTATCTGCATACACCAAATACATGAATTACATCCGCCTCTCTTTTCTGCTGGTGACAATTGTAGCGTATTGAGAGAGCATTGTAAATGTGGGGACTACTTCCGTAAATAGCGCATAGGATTTAGGGGAATGTCATCCTGCCTCACTTCAAAATGAAGGTGATAATCAGTCGAGTCTCCCGTTTTTCCCATAAAACCAAGTACGTCTCCTTGATGCACATATTGCCCAGCCACTACATTAATTTTTCGCATGTGCGCATAAAAGGTTTGTAATCCATTACCATGATCCAATACTACCATCCGCCCGTACCCACTACGGTTTGCCCCAGCCTCTGCTACAAATCCTTCTTTCGCTGCCATAATAGGTGTATTGCCTCGTCGTTCATTCCACATGTCCACGCCTTTATGCATTTTACCCCATCGTGATCCAAAATCACTTGTTACAGTCGGTGCTGGAATTGGCCACTCCATCACACGATTTAGACTTACACTTCTACTAGCAACCTGTGCCAATTGTCTGCGCATATCAACTGTTCCTGCTAATGGAGACTCCCCAGCCACTACTGGTATCGTTAAAAGCTGCCCTTGATATAAACAATCCGGAATTGCTTTGAGCAAGGGGTTGCGCTTAATAATCTCATCTTGGGTTACTTGATATCTGTTAGCAATGCTATCTAACGTCTCACCAGTTTCTACTGTATGAGTCATCTCATTTTTATTGATTACCAGCTTCATTCCGATTCCGACCATATTAGGATTCCTCAGCTTGTTATCCTGAATCAGTTCTTGTAACGTAATCCCATATTGTTCTGAAATACGAGAAAGCGTGTCCCCTTTTTGAACGGTATATGAAGTAATCACACGGTTGCGCTTGGCTAATTTATCATTGGTCTCAATAGACGAGAACGGATTAAACACCTCAAATAGCGTTTGTTCCACAACAGCTTGCTTTGCTTCCTCGCTACTCTTCCACTCATTAATAAGCGTTGGGTGATTGGCATCCATCCGGGTAACCTCCCCTCATGTGCATATGACTATCCTATGCGCCAATCTAAAAAAAATGACGGGGGATTAACCCGCCGTCGTCGATGTTGTATATGTCTTACCTTTTGATGTCTTTGCTGGGCTGATGGTATCGAGACTTTGTAAAAATTCCTCGTTCGTTTTAGAATCACCTAATTTTTTCAAGAAGGTTTCCACAAATTCATGACTTTCGTTCATGTTTTTACGAATTAACCACAGCTTATCCAATTCCTCTTTGGACAAAAGCATTTCTTCCCGACGTGTACCAGATCGTCTAATATCAATAGCTGGGAATACGCGTCGTTCTGCCAATTTACGATCCAAATGCAATTCCATATTACCTGTCCCTTTAAATTCTTCATAAATAACATCATCCATACGAGATCCGGTTTCTACCAAAGCCGTAGCTAAGATTGTTAAGCTACCACCCTCTTCAACGTTCCGAGCTGAACCGAAGAATCTTTTCGGACGATGGAAAGCCGCAGGGTCAATACCACCTGATAGCGTACGACCACTTGGCGGAATCACCAAGTTATAGGCACGAGCTAAACGGGTGATGGAGTCTAGGAGAATGACAACATCCTTCTTATGTTCTACTAAGCGTTTCGCTCGTTCCAATACCAATTCTGCCACTTTAATGTGGTTCTCCGGCACCTCATCAAAGGTAGACGCTATGACCTCTCCTTTAACAGACCGTTGCATATCTGTTACTTCCTCTGGTCGTTCATCAATAAGTAAAACAAATAGATGAATATCTGGATTATTAGTAGAAATGCTATTGGCAATTTCTTTTAGCAACATGGTTTTACCAGCCTTAGGAGGCGCTACAATCAATCCGCGCTGTCCCAAACCAACAGGTGCAAGCATATCCATCAAACGAACAGAAAGCTTAGTAGGTGACGTTTCCAACGCGAGTTTTTCTTGAGGATACAGCGGTGTTAAGGCGGGGAAATGCAGTCTTTCAGATGCCATCTCAGGGTCTTGACCATTAACAGCTTCTACTTGCAATAATCCGAAGTAACGTTCTGTGTCTTTCGGTGCTCTCGCTTTCCCAGATACTAAATCGCCATTCCTTAAATCAAAACGACGAATTTGAGACTGAGAAATATAAATATCTTCCGGGCTAGGCAAATAATTAATGGGGCGAAGGAAACCAAACCCTTCCGGTAAGATTTCCAACACGCCTTCCATAAACATAAGCCCGTCTCTCTCAGCCTGAGCTCGTAATATGGCAAAGATTAATTCCCTCTTCTTAAGTTGTGAGTAATAAGGAATTTGAAAGTCTTTTGCCAACTTATACAAATCGGTTAATTTCTTTTCTTCTAATTCTGATAAAAGCACGTATTATTCCACCACTCTTTGCACTTTCTACTTTTATTGTTTCCTAAAAATTACCTATAATACTAAGCGAGGCTTCTTTTCTAAGCGGTGGTTACCTTCAATGAAACGAATCGTTCCTGTTTTGGCCCTCATAACCACAGAATGTGTTGTTGCTCTCATTCCCTGAAAACGAACACCACGTAGCAATTCCCCATCTGTAACACCCGTAGCTGCAAAGATGGCATCATCACCTTTAACCAACTGATCCATATGCAAAACCTGGTGCGGGTTGGTCAGGCCCATCTTCAAACATCGTTGCAACTCTTCATCACTCTGAGGTAATAGCTTGCCTTGAATCTCTCCGCCTAAGCATTTTAGAGCTACAGCTGCTAATACCCCTTCTGGAGCTCCACCTGATCCAAAAAGAATGTCCACCCCTGTATCAGGAAAGGCAGTATTAATCGCTGCCGCTACATCTCCATCAGGAATTAATTTTATACGCGCTCCAGCTGCACGAATTTCTTCAATAATGCGACTGTGTCTATCCCTATCCAACACACAGGCAACCAAATCGCTCATATCTTTTCCGTTAGCTAAAGCGACTGCTTTTAGATTATCACGTATTGGAGCATCAATGTCTACTTTCCCCACTGCTTTTGGACCTACTGCAATTTTTTCCATATACATGTCAGGTGCATGTAACAAATTCCCTCTATCGGCAATCGCAATGACAGAGATAGCATTCCATGTACCATTAGCTACTATGTTAGTACCCTCAAGTGGATCAACTGCAACATCTACAAAGGGTGCAATTCCTTGCCCTAATTTTTCTCCAATATAGAGCATAGGCGCTTCGTCCATTTCGCCTTCCCCTATTACTACAACACCATCCATGGGTATATTTTCAAATTCTGATCGCATCGCTTGCGTTGCCGCTCCATCTGCTTCATCCTTTTTCCCCGTACCCATCCATCTTGCGGAAGCCAAAGCGGCCGCTTCTGTTACACGAACCAATTCAAGTGTGAGACTGCGCTCCATCTGGATTGTTCCCCCTCATTTTTGTTCGGCTTTATGCAGCTTTTCTCGCGTAACTCTGGCACCAAGATTTTGAAGTTTCTGTACCAGATTTTCATAACCTCTGTCGATATGTTCAAGTCCCTCAACTTCTGTCGTTCCCTGAGCAAGCAAACCAGCTATTACCAAGGCTGCCCCAGCTCGCAAATCAGAAGCTACAACTTTTGTGCCCATCAACTTAGAAGGTCCCTCCAACACAGCGGATCGCCCTTCAATTTTTAGGGTTGCTCCCATGCGTCTTAACTCATCTGCATGACGGAACCTTGCACTATATATATTATCAGTGACAATGCTTGTTCCTTGCGATTGTGTTAACAATGTGGTCATAGGTTGTTGTAAATCAGTAGGGAAGCCAGGATATGGACTCGTTTTAATGTCGACTGCACGATAATTTTTTCGTCCGATAACCCGGATAGTATCGTCACCTTCAATTATTTCCACACCTATTTCACGAAGTTTGGCCGAAACGGGTTCCATATGTTTTGAAATCACGTTTTCTACCGTAACATCTCCACCGGTGGCAGCAGCAGCAATCATATATGTTCCGGCTTCAATGCGGTCCGGTATTATAGTATGTCGGCAACCACGCAATTTGTCTACACCCTGAATACGAATTACATCTGTTCCTGCACCAGAAATTTTAGCACCCATATTGTTTAATAAGGTAGCTACATCGACGATTTCTGGCTCATGTGCAGCGTTTTCAATTGTTGTGATACCTTCTGCATATACCGCAGCCAACATGATGTTAATGGTAGCGCCTACACTAACCAAATCCATATAAATACGCGCACCCTTCAAACGCTCGGCACGAATGATCATAACACCTTTTCGATTTTCAACAACTGCACCAAGGGCTTCAAAGCCTTTTATATGCAAATCAACCGGCCTTGGTCCCAAATCACAACCACCTGGCAGTCCAATCTGCGCTTCTTTGAACTTGCCTAGTAGTGCGCCCCATAAATAGTAAGAAGCACGTAATTTTTTTACCTTGCCATTAGGCATAAATGTTTCGGAGATGGAACGTCCATCTATTTCTATCCAATCATCCTCAAATAAAACATCTGCACCCATCTCCCGTAGGAGTTCTACGTAAATTTCCACATCCTCAATATGTGGCAAATTCTCAATGACAACTGGACCATCCGCGAGAATTGCAGCTGGAATTAACGCAACAGCACTATTCTTCGCTCCGCTGATCCCTACTTTTCCACACAATGGGATTCCACCCTGTATTAGCAATTTATCCATACATTTAATCTCCCTAAATGATGTTCTTGCACCTATTCAGAATATACCCTCTATTACAGATAGTCTAGTCCTTCATGCTTCACAGGCTGTAATCAACCTTATTATATTTACATGTTTAATGGGAAACAAAGAGGAAACGAGGATGGAAGAGGTTATTAAGGTAAAGAAGCACCTTCTCCACTGGAAAAGGTGCTTTTCGGTTTGATTTACTTTTGCATACCTTCCCAATCAGCGAGGAATTTCTCAATTCCACTGCTAGTCAGAGGATGCTGCAAGAGTTGTTTAAACACTTTATGAGGAATGGTAGCAATATCCGCCCCAAGTTTTGCAGCGTCTGTCACATGTAGTGGATGACGAATACTTGCTGCAATAATTTCCGTTTCTATATCATGGACAGCAAAGATTTCTGTGATGTCTGCGATGAGTTGCATGCCGTCATAACCAATATCATCCAGTCTGCCAAGGAACGGGGATACATAAGTAGCTCCGGCTCTTGCAGCCATCAAAGCTTGGTTCGCGTTAAAAACTAATGTTACATTGGTTTTAATTTTGCGTTTAGAGAAAATCTTTACAGCTTTTAGCCCTTCTTCTGTCATCGGCACTTTAATGACGATGTTTTTGGATAGACTAGCTAGTTTTTCTCCTTCTTCGATCATACCTTTTGAGTCAATGCTAATAACTTCTGCACTGATAGGACCATCAACAATATCAAGAATCTCTTTTAATGTTTCGATGAAATCGCGGCCTTCCTTGGCTACGAGAGATGGATTGGTGGTTACGCCGGAAACGACTCCCCACTCATGAATCTCACGAATTTCATCAACATTTGCTGTGTCTATGAAGAAACGCATGGGAACCCTCCTGGTTTAGACGCGGTTATTACTTCCAAACAAACGAATTTTCTCGATAACAGTTTGCTTGATTGCCTCACGAGCAGGACCCATGTATTTACGAGGATCGATTTCGTTAGGTTTTTCAGCCAACACTTTACGAATTGCTGCTGTGCAAGCAACTTGGTTTTCAGTGTTTACGTTGATTTTACCAGCACCGTGCAAGATTGCTTGACGGATCGCTTCGTCTGGTACACCAGATCCACCGTGCAATACGATTGGAGCTCCGATGTTTTTCACTACTTTTTCGATAATATCGAAATGGATTTTTGGTTCACCTTTGTACATACCGTGAGCAGTACCAACAGCAATAGCCAAGTAGTCAACTTTAGTCTCTTCCCAGAAACGAATAGCTTCTTCTGGTTTAGCCAAGCTAGCATCTTCTTCAGCTACTTGTAGATCATCTTCTACTCCGCCGATTGTACCAAGCTCACCCTCAACGGATACGCCTACAGCGTGTGCAGCTTCTACAACTTGTTTAGTCAAACGGATGTTATCTTCGAAGGAATGGTGAGAACCATCGAACATAACAGAAGAGAATCCAGCGCGGATACATTTCATAACAACATCAAAGTTGCTACCATGATCCAAGTGTAGCGCAATTGGTACGCCAGCAGTTTTTGCAGCGGCTTTAGCCATTGCTACTGTATACTCAATACCCATATAACGCATAGCACCCTCGGAAACTCCGAAAATTACAGGGGATTTCTCCTCCATAGCAGCTTCGGTAATCGCTTGCGTAAATTCTAGGTTGTTCAAATTGAATTGTCCAACAGCATACTTATTTTTCTTTGCGTCCTCAATAAAGGCGGTCATAGGTACTAATTGCATTTCAGTATGTCCTCCTAATCCTAAACTCTCTGTATTTCACTACTTATAATACGGGGTTATTATACCACAACGCCCCCTTTATTAACAGAGAACTTGTGACTAACTGACTAACTGTTGATTGACTACACAGCGCAATTCATCAATATCAAATGGTTTGGTAAAATGAGTAAGCGCTCCCAGTTGTGTTGCTTCCTTGATCATGTCTAATTCACCGTACGCAGTCATCATAATTACTTTAATATCTTTATTGATTTTCTTAATGTGTTTTAAAATTTCTATGCCGTCCATTCCGGGAATCTTCATATCTAAAATAACGAGATCTGGAGACTCATTTTCGACGATTTCGAGTGCCTGTTTGCCGTTAGCCGCCTGAAAAGTGCAGTATCCTTCCTTACCCAATACCTCGTATAGTAGGATGCGGATGCCGTACTGGTCATCCACGACTAGTACCTTCTTGTCCTGCATATTGCTTCCCCCTCGTTCCTTTGCTTGTAATTACTAAAATACGCCTTGCTAATCGGAAATCCTGCCACATTCTATCTTTATTTTTCCAGCTTCATGTAGCAAGTTATTTTATTCCATAATTTTCCAAAATTTCGTTACTTTTAACATTGCTCACGATTTCTTACTAATTGATATTCTACCTTGCTACAACGGGCTTCTTAGCTCATAACAAAAACAGGCTGTCGATAGAATCCGACAGCCTGTAGCTATTTAAAAGATATTGATTTTCTTATCTTATTTATTGATGAGAAAGAAATGCAGCTTTCACAAACTCACGGAATAACGGTTGAGGACGATTCGGACGGGAGGTAAATTCTGGATGGAACTGAGCAGCTAAGAACCATGGGTGTTCCTTCAACTCAACCATCTCTACTAATTTACCGTCTGGTGTCGTACCGGAAATAACTAAACCTGATTTTTCCAGTTGATCCCGGTATTCATTATTAACTTCATAACGATGGCGATGGCGCTCATAAATCAACGTGCTGCCATAAGCTTGCGCTGCCATCGTGCCTTCTTTCGCTTTTGTTGGTCCAAGACCAAGACGCATCGTGCCGCCTTTATCTTCAATATCCTTCTGTTCTGGCAATAGATCAATAACCGGATAGTTAGTAGAAGGATCAATCTCTGAGCTATTTGCACCAGTTAGATTAAGCATATGACGAGCATATTCAATAACTGCTACTTGCATTCCTAAACAAATTCCAAAGAATGGTATCTTTTGCTCACGAGCATAGCGAGTTGCAGAAATCTTCCCTTCGATCCCACGATCTCCAAAACCACCTGGAACTAAGATACCATGAACATCTTCCAAGATTTCAGCTACGTTTTCATCCGTAACTTCCTCAGAATTGACCCATTTAATTTCAATATCGGTATCATTAGCAAAACCAGCATGGTAAAGAGCTTCAGCTACAGAAAGATAAGCATCGTGTAGCTCTACATATTTACCTACAATCGCGATGCGCGTATTATGTTTTAAGCTTTTCACTTGTTCAACAAGTGCTCTCCACTCGGTCATATCCGCTTCTGGGCAAGAAAGTCCAAAGTGTTTGCATACATAATCATCCAAGCCTTGCTCTTGTAACATTAGTGGTACTTCATACAACGTATCTGCATCACGACATTCGATCACAGCATTTTCATCAATATCGCAGAACAGAGCAAGCTTATCCTTCATATCTTGAGACAGTGGCTGTTCCGTTCTTGTTACAATCACATTTGGCTGAATTCCCAAGCTACGCAATTCTTTTACACTATGCTGTGTTGGCTTTGTTTTCATTTCGCCAGCTGCTCGAATATACGGGATCAGTGTTACGTGAATGTACATGACGTTCGAAACACCTACATCGCTCTTGATTTGACGAATCGCTTCAAGGTAAGGCAAGCTCTCGATATCCCCTACTGTTCCACCGATTTCCGTGATAACAACATCTGCATTCGTTTCACGACCAGCGCGGAATACACGTTCTTTAATTTCATTAGTGATATGTGGGATAACCTGTACAGTACCTCCCAAATAATCACCACGACGTTCTTTACTAATAACTGTAGAATAAATCTTCCCGGTTGTTACGTTAGAGTTAGCGCTCAGGTTAATGTCAATAAAACGCTCATAGTGGCCCAAATCCAAATCTGTTTCAGCACCATCATCGGTTACAAATACTTCACCATGTTGAAATGGACTCATTGTTCCTGGGTCAACATTTATATACGGATCAAATTTTTGAATGGTGACCTTACATCCTCTGTTTTTTAGCAAACGTCCTAGTGAAGCGGCTGTAATCCCTTTTCCTAGCGAGGAAACGACCCCACCTGTAACAAATATATACTTCGCCATATCGCCTACGTCCCCTCTTTTCCCTTATTTCAACATTTTTGATGAACAGTTATTAAGTAGGGTGCTACAAATAGAAAAAACAAAAGCGGTATCCTATCTCAACATTTCTGCTGAATAGGGGCGCTTTTGTTTGTTATTCTTTCATATATGACAAATCTTCATGTGAAGCCCAAAAAGTATTTTATAATGGGCAGAAATGAAAGTCAAGGGTAAAGTCGGCAAAGTCGATCTATGCTTACTTCTCAATATCCTGATCGTCTTCGTCTTCTTCCTCGTTTTCTTCTTCATCTTCAAAAAGCTCTTCATCTTCTAGTTCTTCATCTTCTTCATCGATGGCTTCAATTTCCTCATCGGAATCTACTTCTTCCTCATCGACAAAGTCTTCATCTTCTTCTTCCTCTTCCTCTTCGAACAGGGCGATGTCATCTTCCTCTTCAAATACTTCAACAACATCATCTTCCATATCGAAGTCATCAAAGTCATCTACAACAGCAGCTTTTTTCTTCTTGACGCCGCCTTCTTGACTTTCTTCAACCGCTTCCGTTGCGTACCAACGTTTTAGTCCCCACGTATTCTCACCGATACATACATAACGACCATCAATATTTACTTCTGTATACACTTGAGCAATGACTGCCATCAGTTGTTCTTCTGTCAGATTACGCAATTTAGCAATTTCGTTCATAAGCTCACGGAAATTATAAGGGCGGTTCGTTTCTCTCAGGATTTCATAAGCGATATCAACCATCGCCATCTCTTGCAAATTCTCGTCATTATATTGCTGAAGTAATTTACTCAAGCAAGGCACGTCCTTTCAAACAAAACTTGGCTATCATACAGTATTCCCTATTTTATCCGAAAATGCAAGTGATTCAAACCCTGCAAAAAGAAAAGCTTTCTTCATCTGTTTATCTCTACATTTTCTCTTGCATGATTGATGCAGTTTTTCCCACTATTATTCTTCAGAAGCTACCTTCTCCAGCGCTTGCAAAAAGGTTAGGCTAGTTTGGGCTCCAGTTACAACTAGACTTTGATTTATCACAAAAAATGGAACGACCTTCACTTCATAGTGATCAGCTATTTCATAATCTGATTTTAGATTAACTGCTAGCTCTCCACTTAGCAATCTTTCCTCAATCTCAATTGTATCTAGCCCAAAGGTATTAGCAATTTGTAACAAAACTTCCATGTTTCCAATATCTAAACCTTGTTCAAAGTAAGCGCGATGTAGGGTCTCCAACATAGTTGTTTGTTGAGCAAGAGGCGTTAGTTTTAATAGACATTGAGCTAGGTCAGGATGAGAGCGAATTTTTATTTGATCAAAGCAAAAACGCAATCCTATTTCCTTACCGGTAGTGGTCACATGCTCTAAAGTTTTACTCAATTGTTCTTTGCTCCCTAGCAGACTCCCCATATATGCTTGAAAGGATACTCCCTCTATAGGTAAATAAGGATCAAGATTATAAGCATGATAGTGAAGGTTTATCTCCTCTCCTTGCCACTCTAAAAGCGTTGCCTGCAATGAAGCAATGCCTATGCGGCACCAGGGGCAAACAATATCTTGAAAAATATGTATGTGCACGAGAAAATCTTCCCCTTTCTCCACTATAAAGCGCTAATTATTTCAGACTAGTCCGACTACTGTTACCTGTCAAGCAGGAATTTTCCCAAGTATTTACATTTTATGAATTTTAAAAAGCAACAGAAATACCCCAGAAGAAATCTTCTACTACTGGGGCATCATCCGCTTTACATATTACGTCGATACTGTCCGCCTACTTCATACAAAGCAGTAGTGATTTGACCAAGGGAAGCTACTTTAACCGCCTCCATCAGTTCTACAAATACATTACCACCGGTTAACGCAGCCTCTTGCAACTTCTTCAAAGCTCCAGGAATTTGTTGCGCATGTCTTTGTTGGAAAGCACGCACATTATCGATCTGTTGTTGCTTTTCTTCTTCTGTTGCCCTTGCCAATTCAATTTCATAGTCATCTTCAGAAGCATTTGGATTTAAGAAAGTGTTAACCCCGATGATCGGTAAATCCCCAGAATGCTTCTTCATTTCATAATACATTGACTCATCCTGAATCTTACCTCGTTGATATTGTGTTTCCATAGCTCCTAGCACTCCACCACGCATACTTAAACGTTCAAATTCTTGTAATACAGCCTCTTCTACTAGATCAGTCAGCTCTTCAATGATAAAAGCACCCTGTAAGGGGTTCTCATTTTTTGCCAAGCCAAGTTCTTTATTAATAATCATTTGGATTGCCATTGCTCTACGCACTGAATTCTCAGTAGGTGTCGTGATCGCTTCATCGTAAGCATTGGTGTGCAAGGAATTACAGTTATCATGAATAGCAATAAGCGCCTGTAAAGTTGTCCGAATGTCATTAAAATCCATTTCTTGGGCATGAAGAGAGCGTCCTGACGTTTGGATGTGATACTTTAATTTTTGGCTACGTTCATTAGCACCATAACGATTTTTCATGGTAATTGCCCAAATCCGACGAGCTACCCGCCCAATTACGGTATATTCAGGATCAAGACCATTAGAGAAGAAGAAGGATAAATTATGAGCAAATTCGTCAATTTTCATGCCACGGCTTAAATAATACTCTACGTACGTAAATCCATTTGCAAGTGTAAATGCTAATTGCGTAATTGGATTAGCCCCGGCCTCTGCTATATGGTAGCCTGAAATAGAAACAGAATAGTAATTACGCACTTTATTTTCAATAAAATACGCCTGTATGTCCCCCATCATGCGAAGTGCAAACTCCGTAGAGAAAATGCAGGTGTTTTGTCCCTGATCTTCTTTTAAAATATCAGCTTGAACTGTTCCCCGTACGTTCGATAAGGTATAGGCTTTAATTTGCGCAAACTCTTCTCCAGACGGTTGGCGTCCTTCTCTCTCTACAAACCTCTCTACCTGCTGTTCAATGGCCGTATTTAAAAACATAGCTAAAATCATTGGCGCAGGCCCATTTATCGTCATGGAAACAGAAGTGGACGGTGCACAAAGATCAAAGCCCGCATATAGCTTTTTCATATCATCCAGCGTACATATGCTAACCCCGCTGGTCCCGATTTTTCCATAGATGTCTGGTCGTTCATGAGGATCTTGACCATATAGGGTCACACTATCAAACGCAGTGCTTAGTCGTTTTGCATCGTCATTTTTAGATAGAAAGTGGAATCGTTTGTTAGTACGTTCTGGCGATCCTTCGCCTGCAAATTGACGGCGTGGATCTTCCCCTTCCCTTTTAAAAGGAAAGACGCCAGCAGTAAACGGAAACTCTCCTGGTACATTCTCTCTCATAGACCACGATAGTAGATCGCCCCAGTCATGGAAGGTTGGGGTGCTAATTTTAGGAATCCGGGTTCCAGAAAGTGAGGTTGAAAATAGTTGTGTGACTAATTCTTTATCTCGAATTTTAGTAACGAACTGATCCTGTTTATACAAGTTTTTTTGTTTTGGCCAATTTTCCAACCATTTTTTCGATTCAGGATGTAGTTTCTCTTCAAATAACCTAATTTGAGAAGCTAATTGAGCAAGCACTGCTTCGTCTGCGCCCTGCTCTGTTAAAATTTTGCAAGCTCCGTTTAATTGATACAGTTTGCGCGCATAGCCTGCCTGTTCTTCACTATACTTGCGATAATTACGAACCGTATTGGCTATGTCTTGTAGATACGTAATTTGTTCAGACGGAATGAGTGGTGGTTTATGAGCTAAGATCGGTGTTGGGTCTAACTGTTCAACCTCCCAACCAAGCTGCTTTTTCTGAACGACCGCTCGCATTAAGGCCGCAAAAAGAGCATTGGTACCTGGATCGTTAAATTGGCTAGCAATCGTACCATAGATCGGTAGCTTCTCATCTTCCCATTCAAATAATTGATGATTACGACGATATTGTTTTCGTACTTCACGTAAAGCGTCCTCTGAACCTTTTCGCTCAAATTTATTAATGGAAACCAAATCGGCAAAATCAAGCATATCAATCTTTTCTAATTGAGTAGGGGCACCATATTCACTTGTCATCACATACAGCGACAAATCACAAAGCTCACTGATGCGAGCATCCCCTTGTCCAATCCCGCTTGTTTCCACGATGACTAAATCAAAGCAAGCAGACTTAGCTACCTGGATCGCATCTTGCAGTGCCAGAGACAGCTCTGATCCGGATTGTCTAGTCGCCAAACTACGCATATAAACGCGGGGCGTATTATTTGCGTTCATTCGAATACGGTCACCTAACAGAGCACCACCTGTTTTTTGTTTAGATGGATCTATAGACAGAATGGCAATTGTCTTTTCAGGATACGTATACAAAAAACGACGGACTAATTCATCTGTTAACGAGCTTTTACCTGCTCCACCCGTACCGGTAATACCCACGACAGGTACATCATCAGTAAGATTAGCTAGCGTTTCTCTAACTTGAGTAAACCATTTTTTATCGGCTACATCATACTCTGCCAATGTAATTAAACGAGCAACCGCTTGATCATTCTTCTCCTGTAACAGATCAATTTCCTTTTGTAGGGAAGTTACTGTCGGAAAGTCACATTCTCGAATCATCGTGTTAATCATGCCTTGAAGCCCTAGCTCTCTGCCATCATCTGGTGAAAAGAGCTTGGATACACCATACTCCTCTAGCTCACGAATTTCTCGAGGTACGATTACGCCACCTCCTCCGCCATATAAACGAATATGACTGGCACCGCGTTCTCGTAGCAAATCGATCATATATTTAAAAAACTCTACATGCCCACCTTGGTAGGAGCTGATGGCAATTCCCTGCACATCTTCCTGAATGGCAGCATCAATAATCTCTATGACAGAGCGGTTGTGACCTAGATGAATCACTTCCGCTCCAGAAGATTGCAAAATTCGACGCATAATATTTATGGAAGCATCATGCCCGTCATAGAGACTTGCTGCTGTTACAAAACGAACTTTATTGGTCGGACGATAGACTTCTGTTTTCACCTTGTCAGCCTCCCCTTATCTATGGGATGGCTCTATTCGTCTCCGCTGATATCCCGCAGAAGCAAGTCTGTCTGTCTTTCGATGTACTCCTCAAGGGTATAGCTCCTGCCAAGTGTCCAACGTCGGAACACCCACATTTCTGCTAATACCATAATGTTGTTAGCCATTAGCTTCACATAGCGCTCATCAGTACGAATGGAACCATCTTCCATTCCCTTATGCAAAATCTCTTCGAAAATACCTGTAATAGAATCTTCTCGACGTAACACATAGGTCATCGCTTCACGCGGCAACGATTTGGTCTCTTGATAGATTAATAACACACGATCATTTACTTGATCCATCACGCGAATTAAGCTCTTTAACGCAAGCTTGAGGCTTTTGAGACCAGAACCATTATAGGTAATGGCTTCACGCAGTCTTTCTTCCATTTCATTATGAATAGAGTCACAAACCAAATATAAGATATCTTCCTTTGACTCAATGTACTCATATAGCGTTCCAATGCTAAAGCCGGAAGCACGGGCAATTTCCCGCGTGGTTGTTTTATGGAATCCTTTGTGTATAAAAAGGTCAACGGCTGCCTCAATAATTTGTTCACGCCGTTTTTCGATTAGTTTTGGGTCCTTCACCAAGGAAGGGATTACTTTCTTACGTTCTTGCACCGAATAAGCCACCTTTCACCAATTTGACTAAGCGTCTCTGGTTTCTCCCCATTATACTAATCCACAAATTATGCTACAATCCTATTTTTTCAGCTAATCGTGCCAGACTTGTAACAAAAAGTGACCCATGAGCTATCGTTGTAAAAAAATACGTACCATTTTTTCTGCTGCGTGATAAGGATCTACCTGTCTGTTGGCTACCTCATATAGCTCATTAGCAAACACACCTTCTTTAATTCCTTGCATCATGACGCGATAAAGATTTTGATTAACTAACTCCATCACTTCTTCGTGCAAGTGATAAGATCTGCGCCTCTCTCCTTCGCCCGATTCAGCTAGAAATGCCCTATGTGTATTGATAGCTTGCCACAAATCAGTTATACCAACTCGGTCCGTTGCAATTGTGCGTACAAGAGGAGGCTGCCAGCTTGCATCATGCTTGACGATCTCTATCATCTGTTCAATCTCTGTCAGTAGTTTATCCAGACCAGGTAAATCTGCTTTGTTAATGACAAATAGATCAGCAATCTCCATAATGCCAGCCTTAAATGCCTGAACAGTGTCTCCACTTCCCGGATTTAGCACAACAGCGACTGTATCAGCAATTTTCATAATGTCTAATTCAGATTGCCCAACCCCTACCGTTTCAATAATAATGACTTGGCAACCATAGGCATCCAGAACACGTACTGCTTCCTTCGTATTTCGAGACAGCCCACCTAAATTTCCCCGCGTGCCCATACTTCTTATAAAGACGCCTCGGTCAGGGGCATGGTGTTGCATACGAATGCGATCCCCTAGCAAGGCACCACCAGTGAATGGACTAGTGGGATCTACCGCAACGACCCCCACTGATATCTGTTGTGAACGCAAATAAGTGATTAATGCATCTACTAGTGAACTCTTACCTGCTCCTGGCGAACCAGTTAAACCAATCAATCTTGCTTTACCAGTATGCGGGAAAATTTCTCGTAACACTTGCCCCTTTTCAGGAAAACCATCTTCAATCCAGGTAATCGCTCTGGCAGCCGCGCGAACATCTCCTGCCAGTATTCGCTTGGTTATCGGATGCACGTAGGTCAGCTCCCTACTCTTTTAACAGCAGATTGCTGATAACCACGCGCTGTATTTCATTGGTTCCTTCATAAATCTGCGTAATTTTAGCATCACGCATGAATCTTTCTACTGGATACTCGCGCGTATAGCCATATCCTCCAAACACTTGCACAGCTTCTGTCGTTACTTGCATCGCAATGTCTCCAGCAAACACTTTAGACATGGCTGATGCTTTCCCATATGGCAAGCCTTTATCTTCCAACCAAGCTGCTTGATACGTTAACAATCTTGCTGCTTCGATTTGGGTAGCCATATCTGCCAGCTTGAACTGAATGGCTTGCAACGCTGCAATGGGTTTCCCGAACTGAATACGTTCTTTTGCATAACCTAAAGCATGTTCAAAAGCACCTTGAGCAATTCCAAGAGCTTGAGCGGCAATTCCGTTTCGTCCACCATCTAGTGTCATCATGGCGATTTTGAAGCCTTGCCCTTCTTCTCCCAGACGATTCGCTACCGGTACACGTACGTCCTCCATAATGACTTCTAGTGTGAGGGAGGAACGAATCCCTAATTTTTTCTCCTTTTTACCCATAGAGAACCCTGGCATGCCTTTTTCCACAATGAATGCTGTGACGCCTTTGTGCTTTAGATCAGGATTCGTCACCGCAAAGACCAGATAAATCTCTGCTTCGCCTGCATTCGTGATAAAAATTTTGTTGCCATTGAGTACATAATGATCACCATCTCGAACAGCAGTTGTTCGCATTCCTGCTGAATCAGAGCCAGACCCTGCTTCTGTCAAACAGTACGCACCCATTTTCTTACCTTCTGCAAGTGGACGTAGGAATGTTTGCTTTTGCTCTTCTGTACCAAATTTATGAATCGGCCAGCTTGCTAAGGAGACGTGCGCAGACAAGGTTACACCGATCGATGCATCTACTCTAGACAGCTCTTCCACAGCAATCACATAACTGAGGTAGTCAGCTCCTGCTCCACCATATTTCTCGTCCCATGGGATACCTGTAAGACCTAGCTCAGCCATCTGTTCAAAAATAGAACGATCAAATCGCTCTTCTTCATCGCGTTCTGCAGCAGTCGGGGCTACTTGATCCTCAGCGAATTCTCTAATCATTTTACGTAACATTTCCTGTTCTTCATTTAGACGAAAGTCCATTTTCTCCACACTCCCTGCATGTTGTTGTTCTATTTAGTAAGCAAATGCTTAGAAATGACCAGTTGTTGAATTTCTGTTGTTCCTTCATAAATTTGCGTAATTTTAGCGTCTCGGAACAAACGCTCTACAGGATATTCCCTTGTGTAGCCATATCCTCCAAAAATCTGTACCGCCTCGATTGCTGCCTTCATGGCAACATCAGAGGCAAACTTTTTAGCAATAGATGCTTCCAACCCACATGATAAACCTTCCTGGCGTAGGGATGCTGCGTGATACACGAGTAATCGAGCTGCTTCCACTTGAGTAGCCATATCTGCCAGTTTAAAAGCCACTGCTTGCTGATTTCCGATTGAAGCACCAAATTGCTTACGTTCTTTCGCATATTGTACTGAATATTCCAACGCAGCTTCGGCTATGCCCAGTGCTTGAGCTGCAATACCGATCCGACCTACATCTAGATTAGACAGGGCGATACCAAAGCCTTTTCCTTCCTCGCCTAGCAGATTTTCTATAGGAACCATTGCATTCTCAAAAATGAGCTCCGTTGTATTAGAACCATGAAGTCCCATCTTCTTTTCTTTTTTTCCAACCGTAAAGCCATGTGTACTTTTTTCTACAATAAAAGCAGAAATTCCATGGGTTCCTTTTGTAGCGTCCGTCACGGCAAATGTTACGTACGTATCCGCTTCACCACCATTGGTAATAAAAATTTTGCTACCATTTAATACATAATGATCACCCTGGCGTACAGCAGAAGTACGAATACGCGCTGCATCGGAACCTGCTTGGGGCTCTGTCAAAGCAAAAGCCCCCAGATATTCTCCACTTGCCAACTTCGGGATATATTTTTGCTTTTGCCCTTCATTTCCATAGTACAAAATGGGGGTGGTACCGACAGATGTGTGAACTGATAAGATTACTCCTAGTGTGGCGCTTACCTTGGAAATTTCATTTATCGCAATCACATAAGAAATAAAATCCGAATCAGAACCACCCCATTTTTCCGGAATCGGAATTCCCATTAGACCCAGCTCAGCCATTTTAGCAATCAGTGGACGGGGGAATTCTTCTGTTTCTTCCATATGGGCAACAAATGGCGCAATTTCTTTTTTGGCAAAATCACTTACCATTTTTTGCATCATTTTCTGTTCCTCTGTAAAGTGAAGCTCCATAGTCAAAATCCTTCCTCTTTGCAATTTTCTAGTTGCCACTACTTATATGGCGCTCCATGTACCACCAATTAGGAATACACATAAAACCCTCTTCCTGATTTGCGACCTAGCCAGCCAGCTTTCACATATTGGCGTAATAATGGACAAGGGCGATATTTGGAATCCCCAAATCCTTCATAGAGTACTTCCATAATGTAGAGGCATGTATCCAGTCCAATAAAATCGGCTAACGTAATAGGTCCCATCGGATGATTCATACCTAGCTTCATAATGTCATCCACTGCTTCAGGAGTAGCGACCCCTTCATATACACAGTAGATTGCTTCGTTAATCATTGGCATTAATACACGATTTGAGATAAAACCTGGGAAGTCTTTACAGCTAACTGGTATTTTATCCAGTCGTTTAGCCAATTCTTCGATGGTTTGATAGACCTCATCAGATGTTTGTAAGCCACGAATCATTTCCACTAGTTTCATCACAGGCACAGGGTTCATAAAATGCATGCCGATAACCTGTTCTGGACGTTTTGTGACCGCTGCAATTTCTGTAATGGGTAGTGAGGAGGTGTTACTTGCTAGGATGGTATGTGGTAGACAAATTTCATCTAATTTTTTAAAGATTTCGGTTTTTGCTTGCATATTCTCAACCACTGCTTCAATAACCACATCCGCAGCCTTAGCACTTGTAAGCTCTGTTGTGGTAGTAATACGGGTGAGAATTTTGCCTTTTGTTTCTTCTGTCAGCTTGCCTTTATCAACTTGCCTGTTTAAATTTTTATTGATGATGCCCAGACCTCTTTCGATAAAAGAGGTTGCCTGGTCATGTAAGATCACCTGAAATCCAGCATGTGCCGCCACCTGAGCAATACCGCTCCCCATTTGTCCTGCGCCTATGACCATAATTGTTTGAATGCTCATATACCCTGCTCCTTTTCTGTCAAAAATGATGCAGATTTATTTTCAAATGTACTGTTATTACATAAGGAGTAGTTACATGCCACCGGATGACTCAACACGTAGTAAAATAGCATCCCCCTGAGCGGCTCCACTGCAAATAGCAGCTATTCCTAAGCCTCCACCACGTCGTTGTAATTCATGGATAAGAGTTATGATAATCCGCGCACCACTTGCTCCGATCGGATGACCAAGCGCAATCGCACCGCCGTTTACATTAACCTTCTCCTCATCCCATCCAACGATTTTGCCACTGGTCAGTGTGACAGCGGCGAATGCCTCATTTACTTCAAACAGATCGATTTCATCAAGGCCTATTCCTGTTTTTTGCAATAGCTTTTGAATAGCGAGTCCAGGTGTAGTCGCAATATAGGGAGCTTCCGCAGCCACTTCCACATGCCCAAGAATCGTTGCCAAAGGTTTGACGCCTAGCTCCTCAGCTTTTTGTTCAGACATTAGTACAAGAGCTCCCGCCCCATCATTGAGTCCAGGCGCATTTCCTGCTGTAATGGTTCCATCCTTTTTATATACCGGGGCTAATGTAGCCAATCCCTCCAGTGTTGTATCTGGGCGTATAGCTTCATCCTCGGTTACGAAAAGCGGCTCCCCTTTTCGTTGCGGAATAGGAACGGGAACGATTTCTTCTGTAAAATACCCCACTTCTCGGGCTTTGGTCGCACGTTGTTGACTACGATATGCCCAAGAATCCTGCTCTGTTCGGGTAATGTCGTATTCTGCGGCTACATTACTACCATGGACTGCCATAGGTACCTGATCAAATGCACAAGTAAGTCCATCATGTAACACTAAATCCTTTACAAGATTATCGCCCATTCGAAAACCTTGCCTTGCTTGTGGCATTGCATAAGGTGCATTACTCATGCTCTCCATTCCGCCAGCTACAATAATCTCTGCATCCTGACAGCGAATGATTTGATCCGCCATGGTCACTGCACGCATGCTTGAAGCACATACCTTATTGATTGTCTCACTGGTTACTTCCCATGGGAGACCCGCTTTTCGTGCGGCTTGCCTTGATGGAATTTGTCCAGCACCTGCTTGCACGACCATACCCATAATTACCTTATCAACTGTTTGAGGATCGACCTTAGCTCTGATCAGCACTTCCCTGATTACCAATGATCCTAACTCCACAGCGGACACTTCCTTTAATGCACCATTAAACTTACCAAAAGGCGTCCGAGCTGCCCCAACTACGACTGTATTCATGCCATTCCTCCTCGTCTACATGCTACATCGTTGAAACAATAAAATCCGATCGAGCGGTCGTTCATTTTATACTTTTATTTTGCACGTTCTATTCGCATTAGTCAATTTATTATGATAATAAGCGGCAGTCCATAGACCACCGCTCTCTTTGTTAATCTTTACATGGCATCAGCTAAAATTTCAGCGATGTCTCTTGCTTTCACTTGTTCTTCAACTTCTTTCATTTTTAACCCATCATCCATCATTGTTAAGCAGTATGGGCAAGCGCTTGCGATAGCTGTTGGATTAACGTCTAAAGCTTGGTCCGTACGTGCAACATTGACGCGAGTGCCTTCGTGTTCTTCCATCCACATCAATCCGCCACCAGCTCCACAGCACATGCTGTCACAATGACTTCGTTTCATCTCTACAATCTCCACGCCTGGAATTGCTTGCAAAATCTGGCGTGGCATATCATAAATATTGTTATACCGCCCTAGATAGCATGAATCATGATACGTAATTCGCTCTTTCACTTCTTTCTTAGGTGTAAGACGTCCTTCTTCAATCCATTGAACCAACAATTCAGAATGGTGATACACCTCTGCCTGCAAACCAAACTCAGGGTACTCATTCTTAAAGGTATTAAAAGCATGTGGATCACAGGTCACAATCTTTTTGACATCATAGCCTTCAAATAAGGCAATATTCTCTTGCGCTAATTGTTGGAACAAAAATTCATTACCAATACGTCGTGCTGTGTCACCGGAGTTTTTTTCTTCATTACCAAGAATGGCGAACTTGATACCTGCTTCGTGCATTAACTTAATAAACGCATGCGTAATTTTCATACTACGATTATCATAAGAACCCATAGCTCCTACCCAAAACAGATATTCGAACTCCTCGGTATTTTTTACTGTAGGCACTTCATATGATTCATCTAGACCTTCCATCCATTTCATTCGATCCTTACGATTGATTCCCCATGGGTTACCCTGACGTTCGATATTGTTTAATGCACGTTGAGCCTCTTGTGGCATACTACCCTCTGTCATAACTAGATAACGACGCATGTCGATAATTTTATCCACGTGCTCGTTCATAACTGGGCATTGATCTTCACAGTTACGACAGGTCGTACACGCCCACAATTCCTGTTCCGTAATCACGTCGCCTATTAATGCTTTATCATATACATTTTCTACAGCAGTGACACCTTCAGCGGTAGCCGCCACTTCTCCAGCTTGTAGGGCAATCTGGTTAGCTTTTGTATTTGTAAATGCAAAAGTAGGCATCCACGGTGTCCGTGAAGTAACACTTGCACCTTTTTCCGTCAAATGATCTCGCATTTTCACGATGATATCCATAGGAGAGAGCATCTTGCCAGTTCCAGAAGCAGGACACATATTGGTACAGCGTCCACACTCTACACAAGCATATAAATCAATTAGTTGCGTTTGTGTAAAATCTTCTATCTTCCCATTTCCGAAAACTTCCTGAGTATCATCTTCAAAGTTGATAGTAGAGAGTTTGCCTGGCGGGTCCAGTTTTTTATACCAGACATTGAAGGGAGCAAAGATCAAGTGAGCATGCTTGGACTGCGGAACATAGACAGCAAAGCTCAGCAAAATGAGTAGATGCGCCCACCAGAAGAAAAAGAACAAAGCGGCTGCCGCCGTTTTACCTATTCCTGCAAACACAAATGCGATAGCCGTTGAGAACGGAGCAAAGACAGAGCCCTCATGCCCTAACCATAGTTGTTCGAAAGCGAGCGAGCCAAGAACTGTTACCATCAGCGAACTGATAAAGATAATGACTAACCCTGATTTTAAACCTCGTTTTAAGCGCTTTAATTTCTCCACATAACGTCGGTAATACGCATAACCTATAGCTATGATAATCAACATAGCGGTTATTTCCTGCATCAAGCTAAAGTACTTGTGGGCACTACCAAACGGCAACTCATAACCTATAATGAGCCCTTTTAAAATAAGTTCAATGGCACCAAATTGCAAAATAATAAAACCATAGAAAATGACAACGTGCATAATACCGCTCTTCTTATCTTTTAAGAGCTTCTTTTGCAAAAATACGTTCTGAATGATTAAATTCAAGCGGGTTTTAAAGTCGTCCTTTATGTCTGGCTTTTTCCCCAACTTGATAAACAGATACCGGCTGTACAACAGATGCGCTACAAGATATAGCCCATAAGCCAGCACAAGGAAGAAGGCAATCAAATTTAATAGTGGTAGGATCTCCATATCTTCCAGCTCCCTTTCTCTCATGCATATTTTAGTTGCGTTTGAGTGTGAATTTTTCTTTTGTTTTATCTTATCAGAAGTATCAGAAAAAATGAATGACTATTCATTCAAATTTTACAATTTGACCCATTTTTTTGCAAAAGGTGTTCACGCATTTATTCTGAGCGGTCGCTCATTTATCTATTTTGATCATATCATACTCATTTGTCTACCGTAAAGATTGAGTAGTCAGTTGGTTTTTATGAACACAAAAAAGAGTCCCTTCTCGCCCTATGCCATAAGTAACCTTCAGTCTTGAAGTTCTACTTATTCATTGAGAGATGAAAGGACCTCTATACTCTTTTCTATGCCTCTTTTTCGCTTATACGGACACGCTCTTTCTGCTTCTTTTGCTCCTCTTGTTCTTTACGCACATCGGCAAGTGACTTTACTTTGGTCGCCTTGATCCGTTTATTACGATGTAGACCAGTTGGCTCTAAATTGTCTGCTAGGTCTTCCATTAATGCTGCAATGCCTACTGCTTTGCCTTTTGCCGCCTGATAGTATTCATTTTGCGCTAAATCCGGTGCCTTGTAATTCTGTGGTTCAGGGTAAGCAGTGATAACCCCTTCAAAATTGCGTAGGATTACTTTGTCAGCCGATTGGGAAATGATATAGTTCGGCATAACTGGAATCTTACCACCACCATGCGGAGCGTCTACGACAAAAGTCGGTACTGCATAGCCAGAGGTATGGCCGCGTAGGTATTCCATAATCTCCAAGCCTTTAGAAATTGGCGCCCGGAAGTGACCAATACCTTCTGATAGATCACATTGATAGATATAATAAGGACGCACGCGAATTTTGACTAGGTCTTGCATCAATTGTTTCATCGTGTATGGATCGTCATTGACTCCGGCAAGAATTACGGACTGATTCCCTAGTGGAACGCCGGCATACGAAAGCATTTCACAGGCTTTTTTTGCTTCTTCCGTGATTTCTTTGGGATGGTTGAAGTGGGTATTAAGCCAAACAGGATGGTACTTCTTCAAGATTTCGCACAAGTTCTCCGTAATGCGTTGTGGGAAAACTACAGGTGCTCGTGTTCCAATCCGAATGATCTCCACATGTGGAATCTCCCTCAAGCTTTTAATCACGTATTCGAGTACGCGGTCATTAATAAGCAAGGCATCTCCACCGGATAAAAGCACATCACGAATCTCTGGGGTATCACGAATATAGTCAATACAGGCATCCAGTTGTTTTTTAGGTACTCCCATGCCGATTTGACCTGAAAAACGACGACGCGTACAATAGCGACAATACATTGAACACTGATTTGTTACTAAAAACAAGACACGATCTGGATAGCGATGTGTCAGACCAGGAACAGGTGAATCCTCATCCTCATGTAACGGGTCTTCCATGTCATATTGGGTACGTTCCATCTCATGGGATAAAGGTACAGATTGCAAACGAACTGGATCTTTTGGATCATTTTCATCCATTAGTAATGCATAATAGGGTGTGATATTTAACGGAATTGTCTGGTTAGAAATTCGCACCCCTTCTTCTTCTTCTGGCGTTAAATTAATTACCTTTTTTAAGTCATCTACGTTTTTAATGGTGTGGGTCAACTGCCACATCCAATCGTTCCATTGTTCATCCGTAACTTCTTTCCATAGTTCCACATCGCGCCAATTACGCAATTTACGAACAGCTAATGCCATGTTATATTCCCCCTTGGTTATTAAATAACAAAACATCTTAGAGCTTCATTATTTAAATAATGCAAGGAGGATGCCAAGTTTGATGGAATATTTAATATTTTCAGAATTAAATGAGGTTTATGGTGTATTAGCAAGCTTCTTTACGTTTTTCAACATGTATGTTTCATGTTATTTTACCGTTTAGGAGATTGTTTATGTGCCAGTTTTTCGGCAATGTCGGGTTGTTACGCTTGAAACTACGCCTGACATTATTTCTTATCTGGTTGTTGGTCCTTCTGTTGCGCTAATTTATACTGTAGAGTTTGTCGAGGGATTCCTAGTTGTTTAGCGGCCTGTAGAATATTTCCTTCTGTTTTTTCAAGTGCCACTTGAATTAAGCGTTTCTCTGTTTGTCTCAGAACATCACGTAAGGTTCCGTCTACATTAATTGTTTCTTTATTACTACCACCATTTTCTTGTAATACAGTTTGTATCTCACCCATCCTTTTCAGAAAGGACAAGGGGAGGTCTTCTACTTTAATCCAATCGCCCTCGGTAACGTTCATAGCAGCTTCAATCATATGCTCTAGCTCCCGAATGTTACCTGGCCATGTACATCGCTTGAATAGTTTCCACACCTCTTGATCTAAGCCTTTTACGTGTAGCTCAAACATGTCATTGTACTTTTGCACAAAATGATCCACTAAAAGGGGTACATCCTCGGGACGCTTGTGTAAAGGAGGAAGCCAAAAGGAAACTACATTTAGGCGATAATACAGATCAGCTCGCAGTCCTCCGCTTTCCACCACTTTTTCCGGCAATTCGTTGGTAGCTGCGACGACTCTAACATCGACTTGTACTGACCCCGTGCCACCTATTCGTCTAATCTGACCATCCTGTAAGACCCGCAACAATTTAGCTTGCAGTTCCAGTGGCATACTGTTTATTTCATCTAAAAATAGCGTGCCTCCATTTGCCACTTCAAACAATCCAGGACGATCATCTGCCCCTGTAAAACTGCCTTTTGTCGTGCCAAATAGAATCCCTTCTAATAGAGAAGCAGGCAGGGCAGCACAATTTTGGGCAATAAACGGACGTTGCTTTCGCGGAGATGCTTGATGAATGGATTGTACCAGCAACTCTTTTCCTGTCCCTGTTTCTCCATAAATCAGAACAGGAGAGTTGGTTCGTGCTGCTCTCAACGCTATTTGTTTTATACGGTTTAACTCAGGACTATTTGTTAAGATATCGGAGAACTCATAAAACACCTGATCCGATACAAGTCGCTTCACTTGTTTTTTACGACCACTTTGGACTTGAACCTGCAAATCCACCAGCTGTTCAGACAGTTCCCTTAGCTTTTTCATATCTTTAGCCACTTCAACTGCTCCAACTAGACGATCGTCTACACGCACTGGTAACGTTGTATTGATTGTCTCTACTTGTACACCTCTCCAGTTGGTATAACGCTGCGAGCGATTATACATGGGTTTGCCTGTTTGGATGACATTTAGCAAGGTGCTGGATTCGCTATCTAAAGAGGGAAATACTTGTAACAACGGCTTACCTAGCACCTCCTCTTGTGTCAGACCATCCAATCTAGCGGCGATGTGATTGTACATGATCGTTATCCCTTGGGCGTCAACCACATGAATTCCTTCATCAATTGCTCCTAAAATTGCGCTTAACATCTCCACTGTTTCCGATTTTGGTAATGTACTCACAACATCCCTCCTGACAGACTGCCCAAAACTAGTCACCATGCTAAAAAATCGGCACTACGCATCTCTGCTCTACCGCTCTATTTGATACGTCAAGAATACCGTATATAACAAGTGACCAAAAAACCACATCAAGATATTACTTGCTGTATAAACACCTTGGCTGAGATACGTAAACGGGAAAAACAAAATAAGAAATGCCAAATTCCATAGGGTCACATAGATAACGATCTTCTTCCCATTCCCTTTAGGATAAAAGTAAATAAACGCAAAGGCAATGGCAACCGAAATTACCAAATGAATCAGAAAGGCTAGCAAGGGAGGGGTATTTTCCATCCCCGGAACATAACTAACATCTAATAAGACTTGAAACGTGCTTGTTTGAAACAATCCATCACCAATCGCCAGAAAGGCTGATAGTAACAATCCAGAAAACAGACCGTTAATAAGGGAGAACACCATAAACAATACCCCTTTCTATTCCCATGCAATTTTCATGTCCCATTCAAATTCACCCACATATTGTCCACTCAACCATAATTGATAGGCAATAAACACTTGAATGGGTTTTTCACTTTGATAGGTAACCTTATACGTTCGGGTATGCGTATGCATCTGCATATCTCCATAGGGACTGCTATATAAACTATCTGTGCCTTGACCCTTTTCAAATATTTGTTTCATCTGCAGACTACCTTGTCGTAACAATTGTGTGCAATCGTCGTTAATACGCACGATATTCGACACTTCTCCTACTCCTTCTATCTGTTCTTTATATTGTAGGTACCAGGAAGAATTGCGTTGTGACGCTTTTCCCGTCATTTCTAATACGGTTTTGTCGGTTTGTCCCTCCGCTTTTTGTAAAATAGATAAGCATAATTGAACTTCTTGCATTCCGAAACCTCACTTTTGTTTGTCACTGTAGTATTTGTCTGCTTGCCTTGCCTTTATTATAGGATACTTTACCTTCTCGCTTCCATTTTTTCTTACCAAACGAGAGGGTTTTTGTGTAGAAATCAAAAAGGCAAGAAAGCACTCGGCTCTCTTGCCTTTATCTGTCAATAGGCTTGTATTACAAAAGGTTGATAGCAGGTTATTTCACAAAGCCCAAAATCAGCTCACGTAGAATTTTGGATGCAACAATCTGCGTCATTTCACTGTGATCGTAAACAGGTGCTACTTCCACCAAGTCAAACCCGACCACATTAGCACCGTTATTCGCCATAAAATGAATGGTATCGAGCAACTCACGAGATGTGATGCCGCCAGCCTCTGTGGTTCCCGTTCCAGGTGCAGCAGAAGGGTCTAATACGTCAATATCAATCGTTAAGTAGATAGGACGGTTTCCAATGGTAGGAAGCACTTGTTTAACAGGCTCTAATACATCGTACTTGTACAAATGCATGTTTTCCTTCGCCCACTCAAACTCTTCCTTCATTCCGCTGCGGATACCAAACGAGTAAACGTTTTTACCGCCAAGCAGATTGCATGCCTTCTTGATTGGCGTTGAATGAGAATACTCGTAGCCTTCGTAATTATCTCGCAGATCGGTATGTGCATCAAAGTGAAAGATAACCAAATCCTCGTACTTCTCATGCATAGCTTGAATCACCGGCCACGTAACCAAATGTTCTCCGCCCATACCAACTGGGATTTTGTTATCAGCTAACACTTTCGAGACGAACTCACGAATAGCTTCAAGACTGCCTTCCACATTTCCAAAAGGAAGCGGGATATCTCCAGCATCAAAATATTTTACGTCTTCCAATAGCCTGTCCAAATAAGGACTGTATTCTTCTAAACCAACAGAAACTTCACGGATACGCGAAGGGCCGAAACGGGAGCCTGGACGAAAACTTACTGTCCAATCCATAGGCATGCCATAAATGACTGCTTGGCTCTCTTCATAGTTTTGATGGCTGCGAATGAACACATTGCCAGAATAAGCTTCATCAAAACGCATCTTTCTACCCCCTAGTCGCGAGTCAGTTCAGCTACAAAGTTAGGAAGCTGGAACACTGCTTTATGAATATCTTTGTTATAGTATTTAGTATCCATATCTTTAATAGTAGATGGATCTACTGCCAACGGATCATATTTTTTAGAAGCAATCGTAAAGCTCCATAGACCTGATGGGTAAGTTGGAATGCTTGCAGTATACAAACGAGTGACTGGGAAGATAGAAGATAAGTCTTTAAATACTCGCTTGATCAATTCACGGTTAAACCAAGGTGATTCTGTCTGTGCAACCATGATGCCGTCTGGTTTTAACGCATCAGCGATCCCTTGATAAAAGCCTTTTTCAAATAGTCCAACCGCTGGACCAACTGGTTCTGTAGAGTCAACCATGATCACATCATACTCACCCTTGTGATCATGAATATGTTTAATTCCGTCGATAACTTGCACATCGACACGCGGGTTTCCCATTAATTCTTTTGCAATTTCCGGGAAATATTTTTTGGAGGCTTCAATCACTCCGCCGTCGATTTCAGCTAGTACAGCTTTTTCTACGGAAGCATGCTTAACGATTTCACGAATTGCTCCTCCATCTCCTCCGCCCACAACTAATACTTTTTTAGGATTAGGATGGGTATTAAGAGCAATGTGGGTAATCATTTCATGGTAAACAAACTCATCAACGTCCGTAGTCATCACCATACCGTCAAGTACAAGCATACGCCCAAATTGGTTGGTATGAATAATATCTAACTGTTGAAAGTCCGTTTTCTCGCTATATAGAGTCTCAGAGATTTTTGTTGTAATCCCGTGATTTTCCGTTTGCTTCTCGGTGTACCATAGTTCCATGTTCATAATTAATGAAGCCTCCTTTTTAACCGAATCAATTCATGATTGATACATGATGTAACTAAGATCACATAATGCATCAACAAAATGAATTATAGAGGGTACCCCCCAAAATGCAAGTATTTTTTGTCTTTTTATCCGATATTTTTCTTACTACACTGGTTTTTCAGAACAAATTGCCTTTTGTAAAAAGATTGTCAGTGGGCTTCTCTTTTTTCTAAAACCCTTATAGGACGGGCGATACTAGCTCCAGATAGTATGAAAGCATCCTCTTTTACCTATACTATCTACTAGACTTTTTCCTAGTATGCCCAAACTGTATAGAAAGGACGTGCCTTTTCATGGAAATCATCCGCGAGCATCCATTACTTCGTTGGCTTCGGTGGGGCAAAACTTTTTTAAAAATTCTAGGTCTTACCATGCTGGCGGCTGCATTATCCATCCTGTTTTTAGTCTTATATTTACGATCTCAACCAATGCCTGCCACAGTCATTCATCAAACAACAACCATTTATGCAGGAAACGGAGAAGTTATAGATAGTATTCACCGCGGAGAAAATCGTTATGTCGTCACATTAGACAATATTTCTCCCTATTTAGTTCAGGCCACTCTTTCCATAGAGGATCGTTATTTTTACCAGCACATGGGCATTGACCTAAAACGGACTGCCAAAGCGGCTTATGTGAACGTTGTCGAGATGAACAAATCTCAAGGTGCCAGCACGATTACACAGCAACTAGCTCGCAATCTATATTTGAGTCATGAAAAAACCTGGACACGCAAGATAAAAGAAGCCATGCTTACCATGCAGCTAGAACTTAATTATTCAAAAGATGAAATTTTAGCAATGTACATGAATCAAATCTATTATGGACATTCAGCCTATGGTGCAGAGGCTGCAGCTGAAACCTATTTTGGTAAAAAAGCGAAAGAATTGACACTCGCGGAAAGCTCCATGTTAGCTGGAATCCCAAAGGGGCCTACCTATTATTCACCCATTACTAATTTTGATAATGCAAAAAAGCGCCAAAAATTAATCTTGGCTGCCATGAAACGTGAAGGATATATTACCGAAAAACAAATGAAAGAAGCTTATGAACAAAAACTAACGTTTCGGTCGCCACAAGATACACATAAGGCTTCTGCCACACCTTATTTTCGGGACTATGTTCTTGCATTAGCTAAAGATAAATATGGAATAAGTGAAGAGGCCGTCCAGAATGGTGGATTAAAAATCTACACCACCCTAGACGTTACAATCCAGAAAAAAGCTGAAGAGGCTATTCTGAAAAACATGCCAAAGAATAATCAAGAATTACAGATAGCTTTAGTTGCCATTGATCCCAAAACAGGCTTCATTAAAGCAATGGTAGGTGGACGTGATTATAAAAAAAGCCAATTCAATCGTGTATTAAGTAAACGTCAACCTGGCTCTAGCTTTAAACCAATTATGTATTTATCAGCTTTGGAAAATGGTTTTACTCCGTTAACATTGATGAAGAGTGAACCGACTGTATTTACCTATGAAAATGGACAAGAGTATATTCCTAGTAACTATGGTAATAAATTTACCAATAACTTTATTACTATGCAGGAAGCCATAGCCACATCCGATAATATTTATGCTGTCAAAACCATTAATCAGTTATCACCGCAAAAAACAGTCGATGAGGCTAGAAAACTGGGGATAACCAGCCCCCTACAGGCTGTGCCTTCCCTTGCTTTGGGTACCTCACCCATTTCTCCGTTGGAATTGACAGCAGCTTACAGCACCATTGCAAATAATGGATCTTACATTGCACCTGTAGCTATTCTAAAAATTGTAGACAACACAGGTGCCCTTTTAGCTGAGGATTCCTCTCAGCATGTTCTTGTAGCAGATCCAAGTAGTTCATATGTATTAAATCAGATGATGCAAACTGTTTTTAGTGATACACGTGGTACAGCTAATCGAGTCGTTGCACAATTAAATCGTCCAGTCGCTGGAAAAACAGGCTCTACCGACTATGACTCTTGGATAAGTGGATTTACGCCCCAACTGGTAGCAAGTGTATGGACAGGCTATGACGAAGGAAAGAAGATTGATCCAATCAAGGATGCACGTCTAGCTGCACCACTTTGGGCCGCTTTTATGGAAAGCGCTCTGCAAGATCAACCACCTAGCCAGTTTAATGCCCCCACTGGTGTCGTATCAGTTTATATAGACCCAGTAACCAAAAAATTGGCTACCCAAAATTGTCCACATTCGCAATTAATGTACTTTAAAGAAGGTACAGAACCTCAGGATTACTGTGCAGAGCATATCCCAGAACAAGAATTACCTGACGGAAAACCACTGGAAAAAGAGAAAAAATCATTGTGGGACAAATTATGGGGCCGATAAGACTATAGCTTGAACCATAGAAAAAGGGGCGAGCCATCACCAAGGTGATTGAGGCACGCCCTTTTTACTGTGAGTTTTACACTCCCACCTTTTTGCTTTGTTACTTCTTACTTTGTTACTTCTTATTTCGTAGTTTGCTCTTGCTAACCTCGTGCCTTGGTTTCATACTCTTCTACTACATTTACTATTGTTCTCCGCCGATAACACCATTTCCATCCGTAAATACGTGGTCATTATAAACGGTAATAAGACCATCTTCCTCCAAGTGATCTAGCACTTCAAAAAGGCTTTCTCGCTTTCCCGCTGGCATCTTCCGGATATAGTTATTAATTTCTTGCGGTGTTACATTGTTACGAAAATGTACACCGCCATGTTTTACAAAATGATCATTTTGATTAGACAAGACATACTCCTCCTTTGGGAAGATAAAGTAATGATATGCCTTCTTAGTGTGCATCCCCATGCATAATTCATAACCTACAAATAAAGACAAACAAGGAGAGACATGATGTCGCTCCCTGTTTGCTGACCTAGTGCTTTTTATATACACATCTAAGTTTACTCTTTTTTTGTTTCTTCGTACAATTCTTTTGGCAAGTTGTTCACACAGCGTTCATTTTTTCTAATAAAAACCAGATTTTCAACTGGTGCCCAAGCACAAACTATGCTTGTATTTCTAAACTTTGCTTTAGTTCTTCAGTGGAATTTGCCCACATGTCTGCATTGTGTTCCATCAACAATTTACGTAATGCTACTTTCTCTGTTTCGCCAAGCTCATCCACCATAATTTTGCGTTTCATAGCAGCATCCATGCGGTTAACGTGATCTACCAATAGCTTGTATCCACGACGTGCTTCACGGTCAACTTCCATATAACAAGCAGTTACACCGGCATAATAAGATCCTTCTTCTTTACGATCAATGGTAATCCAAACGATCCAGTATGGTTTTCCATTAGGTACGTCTTCCTTATTCGTGGAAAACTTGATGCCTCGCTCTACCGTACTCTTGGCATGCATAGCTCCCATGTCAATATAGGCATCGTTTCCTTCAACATCAATAATGACAGCAGAAACATGATTTAAGTCAAGTACTCCTTGACCAAATCCACCATGAACATCTGTCTTTCCGCTCACAATGGTAAATCCATTATTCTTTTTATTATCAAATAAATTCATTTTATCACCAGCCTCTAAAAAGATCTTCTGTCTATTTTACCCCGAAAGCTCATACTCGTGCAATTTTTAGGGTGCATCAACTCGCCTGTTTATTCCAAGCAGTCTATATTTATGGTGATATGAACCTCTAACTATTCGATATATCATATCGACAGGTATTGCTTCTGCCAAGTATAACGGTAGATAAAGACAGAAAATCATGCAAGGTATTTTTATTTTGTAATGTGATTACGGATTCCTTGGCGTTCCCATGCATTTGCAATGATCGTAAAAATAGCGCGATACTCATCGATATGATGCCTAAGGCTATTTGACTTTTGAGGATATGAAAAGCCCTTTTTTACCCCAAAGCTAAATTCTATCTGGAATTGAACAGCATAGCTTTTTCCCTTCTCAAATCCTTTTTGCTTATCGCCCATTAATGGAATATCTATGCCTAGTTCCCGTTTGCCCAGCTTATCGATTGTCTGTTCCGTTCCCTTCCATAAAGCAGGGCTAATTTGTCGCAAACGTAATTGAGATTGTAATAGGTCGTTCCGTTTTCCACGTTCCGAAATCCAAGCATTTGCTGAGACAACCAAAGGGAGTTTTTTGCTGACAGGATGTTTATGTCTATCTTCAAGTATTACCCTAGTTAAAATTCGTTCACCTGCATAGAAATCATTTCGTTTACTATCTGGATAACGATCACGCGCATGGTATTCCTTCCATTCCTCCGTATGCTCTATTATTCCTTTTCCATTTGGTTCAAAAACATGAAATTCTTGCTGAGTCCCTTTCACCTTTATCGAATAACGGTTAGCAATTTCGTATTGTTCTTGCTCCTCTACGCACTTCTTTCCTATTGGATTACCTTCCTCATCCTCTTTTTCTGTTGGCTCATCACATATTTTATAGCTTACATCTAGCTTGATTGTGTAAGGGGCTTTAATTTCAAAACCATCTGCCCTTACGTCGTATTGTAACGCTTGTAAAATATCCCCCCATGTAGTTCGAGTTGGTATCATCGCTCCAGCATAAGAAAACGATAGCAACTCTTTTTGCGGATCAATCTGATAGCTATTTGGTTGACCTGGTCCTTCTACTTTCATTCCAATAAGAGGAGGCCAAACAGTTATTGGACTACTTCTTGATTGAAATGGACTAGGTACTGCATTCACTATAATATCTACGTACCCTCTGATCCTTAACATGCTTTCAATCTGAGCTGTCCTTTCCCGAACAGCTTTCTCAATTTCCCCGTCAATCTTCAAAAATGCCTGGTTAATTGCCGCTTGATTAATTTCCACATCAATTCGCATCGGTTCCTTTTCCCAGACACCGTCCCGTTTTCCTTGAAGCAAACGGTTGCTAGAATCGTACAATTTTAACAGAAGTGTACCACCATCTACCTCACCACCCGGTTGGCAACTCGGACAATCAGGCAAACCTGCTTTTATCACTTCAATCGTTACTTCATACGTGCAATTATCAAATTTATCATTTCTACTATTGATCGTTCCTTTGATGTTATAGATACCTGGCTTCAACATAGGAAGCCTGAGAAAGCCCAATTCCTCTTTAGGTTGAAATACCTCTGGGGAAATTGACCATTTTACATGTTGAGTCAGCCCTTTCCAATCATCTGCATTATCATTAAGTAGAAAGAAAGATTTTGTACCTTCAACAATTGTCAGTTTTTTATGGTTAACATTATAAGTAAACTTGATGGGCTCATCTTGTAGGAGATGGATAAAATAGCTAGAGCAATCTCCTGTTTGATTGGGGTCAATCACCAACGTAAACGTGAAACTACAGCCCTGTAAATGAGGGTATCTTGGATCATTTACCTTAGCAGTAATGACGTAGGTCCCTACTCCCGTTTGTTGACCAATAAACTTATCTTTAGAGTTGAATGCCATATTTGGTAGATCAGATAACCAATCTGCTTGAATAATAGAAGTACCCATGGTTTGTTCTGCTTGGGAACTATTATCCGTAAGCATTAACGTCCATTCTTCCAGACCAGAAACTCGAAACTTCTTCGTTCTCTTATTCATATCATGATAGTATTCATTGGTTGCCTTGTTATAGAAATGCAAATAAATATCCTCACAACCTTTTCCTTTAACCACAACTTCTATAACCTTCAGACACTCTCTGCCATTCTGTAGCGCTTTTAATTCTAATAAATAGGTCGTTTCTTCGTTATTTATAAGACTATAGATAAAAGGATTACCACTTGCCTCAGCCACTACATGTCCAGATTGGGATAACGTCCATGACACTAGTAGATCCTTATCAGAATGGTCGTATAAACTTTTTACTTTGATGTTGTTCATTCTTCCTAATTCAACTTCAAGTTTACTCTTGCCATTTACTCTCTTTATATCTACTTTATCTCCATTCACATATGCTTCCATGGTTACATCATCACAAGTAAACCCACCTACATAAATTTTGAACTCTTTCTTACACTCCAACCCGTCCTGCTTAAAAATAGCAGTCAAGGTGTAGCTCTCTTGCGTCAAATCAGAAAATTCGTGGGCAAAAATCGTTCCATCCCACGTAATGATTGTTTTTTTATCCCTATCTCGGGTCAAAATCCAATCTCCCCTAAAATTATCTTCATCAAATAAATATCCACTAAATCTCACATACTGTTTGCCCGGTTTTAAGGTAAGTGCCTGATTATCCAACAGCACCATCTTTTCATTTACCTCGACTTCAACTGTAAAATCTGTACATGTAGGCTTCTTCACTTCTACTGTGATTCTCCAGGTGGGGCAATCAGCGAAATCATCATCAGAATTGTACGTCCAAATTTCATATTTTCCTATCTGATCAAATGTCACTTGCTGTTTCTTATCGTATTTTTGGGAGGTCGGTAGCTTTAGATGATTGGTTGGGCTATTTCTCCACACATAACGATCTTTACCACCACGATCGTCACTATCCAGATACCGATTTATGGTGTATGTGCTACCATCTGGCTTTATAATCTTCCATAAAAGATAGACAGGTGTATTAGGATTATCCTCAAATCGATGAGAAGCATAAATGTCCAGATCACCATGCAAGGGAACCTCGATTGTTTTCCCCGACATAATTTGGTCATTCCCGCCCTTGTCATACGAATAGGTTGGACAATCGATCTTGTCCGATTTCCAATTAAACTCTTTTTGCCAACACTCAGAGCCATCGTCACTCGTGAATGTAATGTTAAAAGAAGCATATGGTGCGATACCAATTTCCATCCATGTTGAAGAGGTAGGGCTTAACGGACTGTTGTTCAAATAATACGTCCCACGAATAGGAGCTTCTATTCGGAGCGTATCAGCTTGATCAAGAATGGTAAAACTATCACCACTTGGCATCTGTATATCTTTTTCATATTTTGTCCCATTTAGCAGGACGCGAAATGTTTGAGTTGATTTGCAGTCAGGCTTTTCTTGCTTAGGCGGTACTACTTCTTGAATCCAACATTCAGTACCATCTGTTGAAGTAAAACTAATCTGTTTAACGCCAGTGATTGGGATGTTGCTAATGTTTTTTCCTGTCTGATAAACCGTATTATTAATCCGTAATGTTCCTGTTTTGGTGAAGTTCAGAGAGATGCTATCTGCACCCTGTGGCATCTGGAAGGTCTTGTTGGAGGGAAGAAGTTCTTTTTTATTTTTAATGTGTAGTTCTGCTGTGGTTTTTGAGGTAGTCGGATCACACACACCTCCAACGACAAATGTCTTGGTGTAGGGATAGTGGTCTGCATTTCGCCACTGATAATCTTTTACATAGAGGTTAACTTCGTACAATCCTGGTTCAGTTACTTTGTAAGAAAAGGGCTTGCTTTGCCAAGAGGAGGCACCTGTTGTTCCGACCGGTACAATTTCTTTGTAACTGCCCCCTGTGCTTTTATTGTATATGGTAAATTTATCTATAATAATTCTTCTGTTATAAGCGGAAAAAGCTTCAGCTTGTCCAGTGATGCTTACCGTATCATTTACTTTGTAGCTTAGGTTTAATGGTCCTATGCTTCCTGTAGGCACTCTGGTCTGCGTGTATTTGGCAAATCCGATGTACTTGGCATAGCCTTTTTTGTAAGGCTCGAATCCAAATCGCCCTCCTCCCATGCCACCACATAGTTCGATTAGTTGTGAGAGGGAGACAACGTCCATAATGTTTGAAGGATTATTATTAGCTTTAATTTGATAAACACTTATTTCCTTACTGATAAATCTCCAATTACCTCCTAACTTATCAATCCAAGCCTGCATGTTTTCAAGGTTAATCATGGGGTACCCGTTGTCAGAGTCCTTATTAGATTCAACTAGGGAGAGTACTTCTTGTTTCGATATGTTTTTTTTGTCTACCAAATCTCCGTCAACATAGACATACATTCTATGTAGCCTGTAATCTTCACTGCTTATCTGCAATGGATCTCTTGGATCATTACTGTGTTTTCTTTTCACTTGTACTAGATCATGTGTTTTTGGATTCCCTCCATTCCCCTTGGTCCCTGGAGTATAATCATTATCTATGGTGATAATTTCAGGCATTCCCTTAAAATTTGGTGCTGAGAGATTTCTAGCTTCCACTCTCTGCAAATCAACTGGTAATAAAGAAAATAAAATTACAAACGTTAAAAATACATAAAATGCTTTGTTCATATATGAGCATCCAAATTCCTTATCAAATATTCCGTATCATCGAACGAAAGGTCTAGCACATTCTGAGGAGTAAGATTTGGTAGTTTCCATTCATACAGTACCGTGGTATTAGAATCGAAAGTAGCGCCAAAAATTAATTTACCCTTTGGATCGATCGAAAAATCACCTTGTAATTCCTTTATTTCCCCATCAATATTTTGTATTAATGAAGCTTGCTTTACATACAACACATCAGGTAAACTCGGAACTTTACCCGTCAATTTACCACTCTTAATAGTCAGAGATTTTTGTATCTGATCAATCCAGCTATTACATTCGTTCAGATGGTGGATTTTAGTTGATATTAGCTTTAATGAATGAGCTGCTTCAGCTCTAGTAAAACTATCTGTCATTAAAGCAGTTTGTTGTACGAACTTCATACTTTTCATTGCAAGCTTCCCATTAGGCTGATACAACCCATTAACAAATTTGTTACTAGATAAAAGTAAATTATTTTGATAAGTGTACTGAAACACATCAGTCTGCTTATGCCCCCAAGCATTCGTTATCCAAGCAGCCGCCTCGTATCTAGTAATCCCCTGATCAGGATGGATTTTAATATCTGGTGTCATCCAGCCTGCTTTAGCTACCTTTTCATAGGCATCCTTGGCCCAAGATTTGGCTGTTTCGGGATGGGGCTGTTTCTCTTTAAGCTGGTGTAGCGAAACTAAAGCGGACAAGAATTGGGACTGCGTGATAGGTTCGTCAGGTCGGAATTTCCCATCGGAGTAGTTCCCTAGCCATTTATTTTGTAGTGCCATATCAATTTCTTTTTCCGCCCAATGCTTAGCATAATCTTTTTGCTTCACCGTTGATTTTACAAGTGGCTGCTTACTGCTGATTAATTCCTGATGGTTTATAAATTCGTCTCTAGCATACGCCCCTGCTTGAACAACATCCGCTCCTCCCACGACACTCAAAGCTATTGCAATGATAATCCATGATTTTCGATTTACTCTCATTTCTATCTTCCCTTCTCCGTTCCTTATTTTGATTTTCCTAGACACCTGCCTCTACCTTTTAAATTACGTCCATAAAATTCCATTTCTATTCTTTTATACCATGATATCACTACTTTTGTTCACTCAAACCTACCTGTAGAAGAAATTGATTCATCCGATACAGCGCATCCACTGCTTGTTCTATACTTATGTTTTGTTCATTTACTGGTTGTCGTTTTGCCAAAGAATCGTTTAAGAACCAGCCTTCTACGCTTTCTAAGCTTAATGTACTCTGGTTCGTTCTTCCATTAACGGTCATCATGATAAACTTTGCCGCTTCACGTCTGCTCAGTTCACCATCTGGTTTAATCTGACAAGAACAATCTATGACACCATTTGCTTTAGCTGCTGCATAAGCGGGAGCAGACGGATGATTTTCTGCTCCTGCTGGCACTTCCCCTTCCTCTCCAGGTAGCTTTGCTACCTTTACGATCATTTGTAAAAACTCACCTTGCTTGATTCTTTTAGATTTTGCATCGGCTAAAATTTGATTCTCTATTGGAATTAGCTTCTCCTTAGCTCCCCACTCCCATGCTGTATTTATACGCTCGGTAAAAGGCCACATTTCCTGTGCCTGGACTCCCCATACTCCACCCATAAAGGAAAATACAGCCGTAACCATCACCCATAAAACTACAGAGTACCGTTTCCAAAAGCTTTTATTCATCGGAACCACCCTTTCTACTACCTATGCTTCTCTACCTTACGCTTATGAAAAGTATGCACCACTGATTTAGGACAAAAAAAATCTCGTTCACACATAAAAGTGAACGAGATTGTTGTGCCCGCGGGCTCTAAAATGAGATGTAAGTACATTCAAGCCTATTGTTGCATGCTAATTTGTCTGCATTCATCCAGAAAAGTAAGTCCCTTTTGCACTTCCTCTTCTGTATAACGCTGTTTGCTTTTCAACGTAAAGATTTTTACCAACATTTCCTCATATGATAAGTGCTCAAAGTAAAGAATGGTGGAAACCAACTCAAGAAACCGGGAATTTTCTTCATTCAGACGTTTAATGAGACGCTCTCCCAGCCCTAAGTCTATATCATGATAACGCAAAAACTCTTGTCCCAATTCGTTCAGGGAATAACGATATACTTCAATCGCTCCCTTGCTCTCATGTTGCTCGTTCAACAGACCAAAGCTACACAATTCATCTACGCGCAATGTCAGCTCTTCGGAATAAGGCCCGAACATATGAAACTCAAATCTCTCCTCAAAATCCACCTGCATTTTCTTGGATATATACACCATTTTTTGCAATTTCTTCCTTCCTGTTACTTCACCAAGGACCTCAACTAGCCGCATAATTTTGGCGTGCCCTTTATGCATCCGACATCACTACTCCTAGTCGTTCTTTAATCTTTTGGGCATGCTCAGCGGGCAGCGTCTCTATCAGATCGGCAGGATAGTAAAGCTTGTAGTCAAATCTCCGTTTCCCACAAACCGCTTCTACAATCTCTGACATCGTTGATAATTCCGCTTGCTCACCGTTAGGCTTGACCAACATGATAGAAATCCGCTCTTGTTCTTTTCCAGGGCGATAATAATCATAGGGCAGATCGGATGTAGAATCAACTTCTACATAGTAGTCGGGATCAATTCCCGCTTCTTGAAACAATTCCCTAATCTCATACTCCGTTCGGAAATTTCTAGGATTATATTCGACGTACTGCAAGAGATTCCTGTCTAAAAATCGCGAACACAAATCAGATAAAATGGAATCCCGCTCATTTCGCCATTGATGCATATAAAAATACACAATCGATTCATCCAGCATTAAATAGTCTTCCAATTGGATACGATCACAGAAAAAAGGTAAGAAATGCGTCGGCTCTAATTGAAAGCCGTAATCATGATGAAATAATTCCTTCGCACGTTTAAAAATTTTATGCAGAACAACTTCTGCACTCCGCGTCACTGGGTGAAAATAAACTTGCCAGTACATTTGATAGCGTGACATGATGTAGTCTTCCACCGCATGCATCCCACTCGCTTTGATCACAGCCCCGTCTTCAGAGGGCCTCATCACGCGAAGAATACGCTCTATGTCAAAATTACCGTAGTTCACTCCCGTATAATAAGCATCTCGCAATAGATAATCCATTCGATCGGCGTCTATCTGACTAGAAATGAGAGAGACAATCAGTTTATTCTCATACGTTTTCGCGATGACCTCCGCAACCTTTTTAGGAAACGATTCACTAACCGTACGCAAAATTCGATTAATACCTGTCTCACCCATAATAATTTTTCTCGTCCATTCCTCATGATCTAAACGAAATACTTTTTCAAAGGAGTGTGAGAAGGGACCGTGTCCAACATCATGCAACAAGGCAGCACAAAGACACAGTAGCTTTTCCTCATAAGGAAGCTTTACTCTACCCTCGAAGGTTTCTAGAATGCGTCTCATGATTTCGTAAACGCCCAGGGAGTGATTGAATCGACTATGTTCGCCTCCATGGAAGGTAAAATAACTCGTTCCAAGCTGCCTAATACGCCGCAGACGTTGAAACTCCGGTGAATCAATTAGTTCCCAAATCACTTTCTCTCTGACATGTACATATCGATGAACGGGATCTTTAAAAACTTTCTCCTCGTCTAACAGCCTCTGTTCTACCATGCTTTACACCTCCACCCTTCCCCATAAACATTTAATCCGTGCATACATCTATCTTTATAGCATAGAGTTTGGGAGAGAAAACCTTTCTTCCACAAAGCGTTGCATCTTTTGCGGCATAGGTGCCTTGATTTGAAGTAATTCCTCTGTCACTGGATGATTAAAACTAATCTGATAGGCATGGAGAGCCTGATTGGAAAAGCCCATCCGAGCGCCTCTGTATAAGGTATCACCAACCAAAGGATGGTCCACATACTCAAAATGCACACGAATTTGGTGCGTCCGTCCGGTGTCTAATTTAATATCGACCAAGCTAACTTCATCATTTGTAGCCAGCACCTTATAATGGGTAATCGCTTCCTCGCCTTTTTGATGTACCTGACGCTTTACTTTATGCATTGGATCTCGTTTGATCGGTTCTGCTATTGTTCCAGATTCCTGTTCCATACGACCAGTTACCAAGGCAATGTAATTACGATCTACATTTCCTTCCCGCATCAGTTTATCTGCTAACTGATGGGCATAACTACTTTTCGCAATCAGAATAGCTCCAGAAGTCTCTCGATCTAGACGATGGACCGTGTGTGGCATAAGAGACTTGCCCTGCTTGCTCCAATATAGTACCAGTTGATTCAACAAAGTATCATGCTGATCCTCTCGAATGGGATGTGTAGTCATTCCTGTAGGCTTATTGACAACAATAAAATACTCATCCTCATGTAAAATCTCGAGTTGGACTTCAAATGGTGCTGGCGGTAACATAACTAGGGCTTCCTGCTCCCGTTTATCGTCAAAAATTCGTACAGAAATCAGATCTCCAGCCTTTACCTGTCTCTTGAGAAAGGGAGCTTTACGATTTACTAGTATCCCTTTACTGCGCGTCAAACGTTGTAGCATACGTCCAGAGACAGACATTTTTTGTCGTATGATCTCCTCAACGGTCATCCCTTTTTCCTGTTCGTCTACAATGTGATCCAACCATTTTTTCATTTTCATAGCTTGTAATTTCTCCGTTCTTCAGTTTCTACGCTTCATTGTAGCGAAAACCGAGATCGGATGCCACTTAGAAACAAGGTAATTATCGTTTTATCGGGAACTAAATGAAAATAAGAGAAAAACAAACAGAAAAAGCCTGGAATCACCAGGCTTTTCGATACATGCTCTGTTCTTGAAATTTGTCCATTTTCGGTTCCTTAGTTCTTCGCAGTGCTTAGGATTTTAAAGCATCTGGATTAAGACCTTTTAATGCATCTAACACAAACAGTCCATCTTTACGGATCAGCACATCATCGAACCAAATTTCACCGCCACCATATTCTGGACGTTGAATATTTACCATGTCCCAATGCACAATGCTACGATTACCATTATCAGCATCTTCATACGCCTGACCTGGTGTAAAATGGAAGCTACCTGCGATTTTCTCGTCAAATAAAATATCATTCATCGGATGTAACACATACGGATTTACCCCAATGGCAAATTCGCCAATATAGCGTGCTCCCTCGTCAGTATCAAGAATCTCATTGAGTTTTTCAGTATTGTTGGAAGTTGCCTCAACAATTTTTCCTTTTTCAAAACGCAAAGCAATATTTTCAAATTTAGTTCCCATGTATTGTGTCGTGGCATTATGGGTCAGCACACCATTCACAGAGTTACGCACAGGAGCTGTGAAAATTTCTCCATCTGGAATGTTATTTTCCCCTGCACAGATAACGTTTGGAATACCTTTGATCGAGAAGGTCAAATCCGTTCCCGGCCCCACTAGGCGGACTTTGTCTGTCTCATTCATGAGCTGTTTTAAGGGCAGGAAAGCATCGTGCATTTTTCTATAGTCCGTTGTACATACATCAAAGAAGAAATCTTCAAATGCATCTGTCGACATACTCGCATTTTGGGCCATTGATGCCGTTGGATAATTAAGTAGAACCCAACGAACATTGGCTATCATGTAATCACTGATTGGTTTTAGTACTTTAAAGTGCTCCTGACGCTTATCATTTGGTACATCAGACATTTCACTATCATTATCAACCCCGTTAATAATGATGTTTGCATGCTGATCTTTTATACGCCCTTCAGACCATTTTTTTATATATTCTGCTCGTTCAGCACTAGCATGCATCATTAGTTCCCGTTGAATTCGTGTATCCATAATCTCCACATACGGATAGGCCCCGATAGCATATGCCTCTTTTATCAACTCTCTAGCCAATTCATGCCCGTTTCCGCGGACTTCGATATTCAAAACTTCCTTTTCCTTCAAACCAACAGAATAATGCAACAAATTATAAGCTAATTTTTTTAAGCGTGGATCTTGCACGATAAAAAGCCTCCATTCCGTTCTAACATGAGATTTATTACAAATTGTAGCACAGACGTTTAACACTTTGTGCTTCTGATTAAAAATATTTTATCAGAACAATCAACTCACCTTTTCTGCTGGCCATTGAATTCGAAATAATAAGCATGGACGTCAAAATTAGTAATAAACTAGTACTAGCTCATAGGAAGGAGGTAGTTTTACATGACCCAGCAAAAACCAAGCATATTATCCTCCATCGTGCTATTTTTAGTGATCGTAGCTCTTTATTCTTTGTCAGGTATTCTTTTTCCAAATGACCAAATTTGGTATAACACCATTACAGAGCCTTCTTGGACCCCCTCAGGTAAATTGATTGGTATCATCTGGTTTATTTTATACGTACTGGTTGCTCTTGCAGTAGTTGTATTACAACGAACCGTTGGATTGGATAATCTGAACCACTCTTGGTATCTATTGTTTGCGATCAACTATGTCGTCAATCAAGCTTATACCTTTTTCCTGTTTGTTCAAAAGGACTTATCCTTGGCCTTCTGGGATTGTCTGGCTGTCGCAATATCGACCCTGTTATTGCTATTGTATACGGGCAAATACTCAAGGTGGGCAGCACTGTTACTCATTCCTTATCTGGTTTGGGCCAGCTTTGCAACATACTTGTCTTGGGTTATTTATCAAATGAATCTCTAAAAGCATATCTTGCACATCTATACAAAACCTGGTAGAATTTCATTTATCAAAAAATACCGAAAATAAAGGGGCATGTAACCAATGAAATTCATCAGTAAAGAATTTGTAGCCATCTAGTCTAAATGTAGCAGAGATAAAAGGTTTTTCTTCCTTTTATCATGCTTATTTAGATCGGCTTTCTTCTTTACTGATTGAAATAAACGGTTATGGTGCTCCGTTTCTTATAAAAGAAGCGGCATTTATGCGAATGAACTTGTTTGCTAGACAAGTTTTTCAGCATATTGTCGCTTTTTTATTAAAAGAGCGACACTCTAACAGGAAGCATAACCTGTTTCTATTTCAAACAGAAAGGGGGAGCCAACATGAAATTAGCTCGGAAAACACGTTGGAGGTGCAGCTCATGAGTTGGCTGTCTTGGGATTTAAACTTAAAGGTTCGTCTGGTCGGAGAAACCTTATTTGCAATTTTTCTATGGATGTTCTTACCCTTCATGGCCCTGTTTTTCAGTGAAACATTCGGTAAGGGGACAGCTGGTGCATTATTGATCCTTCCCCCATTACTCAGTGTTGTCATCAGCTTGGCTGGAGGTCGTATTTCAGATAAAATTGGGCGTCGCCCTGTCATGCTATTTTCTGTAGCATTTCAGGCCCTTATGTTTCTTCTATTCTTTCTATCTTCCTCACCTTGGATGATGTATCTTGCTTTTGTCGGTCTTAATCTGAGTGGCGCTCTATATCAACCAGCTAGTGAAGCTATGATTGCAGACCTAACCAATGAAGAGGATCGGAATTTTGTATTTGCGATGTTTTACACAGCAATGAATTTAGGTGTAGTAATCGGTCCTCTATTTGGTGCCTTTTTCTTTGTGAATTACCGTAATGAGCTCATGCTAGCATGTATGTTGGTCACTATTACCTTATTCGTCGTCTATTTCTTCATTTTAAAAGAGACCAGACCGGCAGTGACTCTGATTGACTCAGACCCGGTTAATCGAACACCTAGTTGGAAAAAAGAATTACAGTCTTTTCAAGTCATTTTTAGTGACAAAGTTTTTTCTCTTTACTTGTTAGCGGGTATTTTTGTGTTTATTACCTTTTCCCAGATGGATCTTTACATGGCGATCTATATAAAAGAACATGTGTTCAATCAACCGTTTCTATGGTGGGGTGATTGGTCCTTCTCTCTAGGTGGAACGTCCTTTTTTGGATGGATGATGGCCTTGAATGGCTTCATGGTAGTAACTCTAACAGCAGCTATGACACGCTGGATTAGTGCCTGGAGCGATCAAAAAGCGTTTATGATTGCATCATTTTTGGGTGGAATAGGCTTTTTCATGATGGCTTTCAGTGGAAATATATGGTTCTTATTCTTCTGTATGGCAGTTCTCACATTAGGAGAATTAATAAGAACACCAATCGCATTAGGTTTCGTCAGTAAATTAGCACCTGAACACCAACGTGGGCAGTACATGGGAGCTTCCACCCTACAATTTACGATTGGACGCATCATGGCACCGTTACTCGTTACTTTATCAAATTGGTTTGGTCCGCTAGCAATCTTCGGAATGATTTTTGGTGTGGCAATACTAAGTATCCTATGTTATCAAAAAATGTTTACCATTATGGCTCGAAAAAATTCTGTCCAATCTTAATGTCTGCCTGTGGAAAGTAAGTCCTAAAAAAACAGGCCCCTGCTTCTCATCCTTTAGTGAGCGGCGGGGGCCTGTTCTACATTTCAACGCATGACGTGTACTTATTCTTTCGTTTCAACCTTTTGAGCATCGGCTGATTTCTCTGTTTCAGCCTTCTGATCGTCTTTTTTTCCAGCTTCATCCTTAGAGGTAGCATTCGCCTCACCAGAGTTTTGCTTTTGTTCCTCCGGCTTAGTATCTGGAGTTGGCACTACCTCAGGAACAAGGAACTCTTTTATATCAAATTTGCCCTTCATCCATTTGTACGTATCATCATAAATCTTTCTGGCTTGTGGCTCTTTACTTTGATAAGCCGACAGTAGGTTTTTGGACCCGAAATAATACGCATGGATTTTATCCTTATCAATTCCAATCTTATGACCTGCAATCAATTGATTGTAGTAAGTGCGATAGAGGCGCATGTCGCTGAAGAATTTCTGGTCCCCCTCTATCTCTACACCCATTCCATACTTATTAGCTACCTCTAAGGTTAGTTGAACCCGTTCAATCGGTACCTCATTTGCCTGATAGTAATTAGGCTGTAAGAAAGCGTAATCGAACCCAAGGTTTTTCCACTCTTCTAACCCTGGAGCGCCATAGTACGGAATCCAGTAGAAACGGAACCCGTGATAATGAACCATATCAGCTGTATTGCGTATTAACTCACGTTCTTTCGGTGCCGCATCATCCACAAGCTCTTGGAACCAGTAGATCCCCTCTAACTTCAAATATTTATAGTCTGATTGATACCAACGATTTAACAGCTTATCCTTGTACCAAGTAATGGCTGCTAGACGGTTTTTATACGCTTGCTCTTCACCGACCTTGGCAGGGTCAAAGGATAAAGATGGCCCATTTTCCTCTAGTTTGCCCCAATCACTTACCTTAGGTGAAGGATAAGGCAACGTTAGTACCACCTTTTCCACCTTTGTGTTTAGCACAAGGGAATTACGTCGTTTATTTATTTCTAACATAGCTGCATTTAAGGCATCCAATTGACGGCCTGATTGGAACAGACTGTCCATGTAATTCTCCCACGAAGCCTTCGTTTCAGTCATGTTCGGGAAAGGAAGGAACAACATGGTGTCAAACATCTGATCAGCGACTGTACCATCTGGCTCAATATAGCCTGCCATTGGCAAAAAGTCATCTTTGGACCAAGTACCCAGATCTGCGTATTCCCCATGGTATACGAGTAGCATATCTTTTACCCGATCATCAGCTCTATTATCTTCTATAGGAGTGCTCGTTTTACTTAAAGGAAAGGAGATCAGCTTAGCTTGTGTAGGCCCTGCTTCATGTCCATAGACCTTCAGTTGTTTAGCAAATGTGAACACTTTTACTGGAAAACGTAGTCGGACATATTGCGCATCCACTTCTGGTAAGCTCACACGTAGGGTTCGATCAAGCTTTTGCAATTCACCTGGAGAAATAGAATGTGTAGCTTTACCTGCATATCCCCAAATCTTCCCATCACGCGATACTTCAATCTCCATTTCGGAAGGCAGTGTAATCCCGCTTGTCTTCTCTTGTCTAAAGGTAAGCTCCACCATATCCAGCGTATGCACCTTCTTCAAATCAAGCGTTACTTCACGTCCCATTTGACGTAGATAGCCTGTCCATTCATCTGCTGGATCTGTTAATCCACCAGCTGGACCCGGATATTTTTTCTCTGATTCATTAAACAAAGGGTCAGCAGGATCGAGTGGTTTCACAGTTACATGACTGTTCTGTGCATAATTGATCCAGCCCTCTTCTAGCTCTTCCTCTTTTTGTTCCTTTTTCTCTTCCGTAACCGCCTTGCTGATGGCAGCTTCTGTTGCAGAAGCTACCGGCTGACTTGATTGCTTTTGCTCAGTTGCTTGTTTTGACTCAGCAGTTTGTTTCTTTTCATCAGCTTGCTTTTTCTCATCAGCTTGTTTCTTTTCGTCATCTTGTTTCGTATCGTCAGCTTTGGACTCAGTACCATTCGATTTGTTTTCGTCTGTTTTTGGCTGATCCTCCGCTTTTTTCTCTTCTTCGGCTACACCGTGACTTGTAACCTCTACAGGTATTTGGATACTTTGATATCCAACCGTTACAGTTATAACCCCACTACCAGCTACTGCACCCGCTACAAAAGTACCGTCCGCAGAAATATGACCTATCGCTTTATGATCAAAAGCAAATATCGGCGTAAATGGTAATGGTTGGTCTCCCTCAGGTCTTACCTTGATCTGTTCCGTCATTCCAGTCATGACCTTGATGCTGGATTGATTGACGGTAAAGCCTTTTACATCTGCCTGCTTTTTACGAAGTTCTACTAGGCGCTCCACTAGAACAACAGCATCGCCACGCGTCAACATTTTATCTGGTTGAAATGCACCCTTATAAGCTGTTAACCAACCTTGACGTACCGCTTCATAACTAGCCTTTTGCGCGTAGCTTGCAATCTTTTGTTCATCCTGAAACGTGGCAGGATCAGCTTTTTTCTCCGTTGCTCCAAAGGAAAGATGCTGATTAACTCTCTCTAGCATTACAGCTAACTCTTGACGCGAAAGAGGATCCTTTCCTCCCATGCTACCGTCAGCTTTTCCTTTTATAACACCATTGTCAGCCAATGTAGATGCGTAGGCTTGATACACACTATCTTTAGAGAGATCAGAAAATGTACTCTCTGCATGCTCACTTGGTAACAATCCTAATGAACGTGACAATAACATAATAAAATCTTGGCGGGATATCTGTGCATTTGGACGAAACTCGGTAGCTGTCACTCCATTAATGACCTGCATGTTGGCAAGATGCTCAATTGCCTTTTCCGCATAGTGACCTTTCGTATCTACGAATTCACCATTTCCTTGATTAGCAGAAGAGGATACCGGAATAGAAGCACTTCCCTCATTTGCCGCGAAAGCCTGCGTAGGCATGACACCTGAGGTAAATAACAATGTAGTAGCTGTCGCCACACTCATAAGTCTATGAGTAAAACCTTTTTTCCACATAAAAAACAACCTCTCTCCTTCCCTGAGTCGATCCCTTTATCTACTAGACATTCGACCCTGTATATGACGTTTATCTCTCTTGGTCTGTTACATCCCCTGAAGTGGTGCGTGGACGCGGTGGACGCGGTCCAAAGAATTGATAGTAGTCAACACGCATGTTTCCATTAAATAATTTGCGTTTTTTGCTGGCTTTCTTGCCAAAAGATGTCTCGAAATTTTCATCTGACGTAATCACGTAAGAAGACCATGTATCTAGTTTACCAAACACTTGCCCCATGTCACGATACAATCTTTCTACGGTACGATAATCGCTTAGACGCTCTCCATATGGCGGGTTGCAAATCAGATATCCATACTTTTTCTTGGAGCTTAAATCTCGCATATCCATACGTTGAAAGTGAATAGCATCATCTACTCCCGCTTCTTCTGCATTACGTCTTGCTATTTTAATAACTTCTTCATCATAATCGGTTCCGATAATCTCTAACGGACGATCATATTGGGCCAAATCATGAGTCTCTGCACGGGCTTCACGCCATGCCGTACGTGGAATAATCGGCCAGTTCTCCGATACAAACTCTCTATTCATACCAGGAGCAATATTTCTACCAATCATAGCCGCTTCAATGGGAATCGTACCTGAACCACAGAACGGATCGATCAGAATACGATCGGGATTCCAACGGGAAAGAATGATTAATGAAGCAGCCATTGTTTCCTTAATTGGAGCTGTTCCGATCCAATCACGATAGCCGCGTTTATGCAAACCTGCTCCACTTGTATCAATGGTCAGCGTTGCAATATCTTTTAATAAAGCCACTTCAATTTTAAACGTAGGTCCATCTTCGTCAAACCAACTAGTATTGTAGGTTCCCTTTAAGCTTTCCACAACCGCCTTTTTTACGATTGCCTGACAGTCGGATACACTGAACAGCTCCGACTTTACCGATTTTCCCTCTACAGGAAAGTGACCGTTCTCTGGAATAAAGTCAGCCCATGGTAATGCCTTTGTCTTCTCAAATAATTCATCAAAGCTCGTTGCCTTACATTCTCCAATTTTCAACCGAATACGATCTGCCGTGCGGAGCCACAGGTTTGTCCGAGCGATATCTGAAATATCGGCCCGAAACATTACCTTTCCATTCTCCACCTGCACATTCTCATATCCCATACCACGTACTTCTTCTGCCACTACTGCTTCAAGACCAAATGCAGCCGTTGCGATTAAATCTACTTGATGTTTCATGTTTATTCTCCTGCCTTTATGCATCTATTCACGAACACGATATTTCTAAAGTCAACTCGCTTTATTATAGTATATTTTCCCCGGAAAAACGAAAGGTTCTCCACTTCTTCCTAATTTTTCACATGAAATTGATGCAGACTACTACTGATGAAAGCTTCACCAAGAGGAGAAGAGAGAGCCTGTATGGCCATTCTTGTAACAGGAGGAACCTTCTATGCCAGAACTTCCAGAGATGGAGCACTATCGGAGCATGTTAAATCGCTACATGTTAGATAAACCAATTCGACATGTTGAGGTCACGAGAGAGAAAACCATTAATTGCCCTGTCGCTACCTTCCAACAAGCGTTATTGAATCAAACCATTACTACTGTACAGCGTCGTGGCAAACATCTATTATTCCATCTGAACAACAATCAGGTTCTCCTGCTCCACCTCATGTTATCAGGATTTATGTACTGGGGTAGCGATTCTGACAACTTGGACAGGACAGCCCAAGTTACACTCACCTTTGATCAAAACAAACTTTTTTTCCATGGCTTACGACTTGGATATTTACACGTTTGCAAAGAATCAGAAGTAGAACAAAAACTCGCTAAGCTTGGTCCAGAGCCACTGATGCCATTATTTACAGCAGATGTCTTAGCCAAGCTGCTGCAAAAGAAACGAACTGTGTTAAAAACAGCTCTCACGGATCAACATGTCATTGCTGGCATTGGTAATTGTTACTCTGATGAAATCTGTTTTCAAGCTAGACAGCTTCCCCTAAAGAATTGTCAGGAGCTGTCGACAGCAGATATTCAAGCGTTAACTCAAGCCTTTCGTGAAGTATTGACACGAGCCTTACAACTTGGTGGGTATATGGAATACCGCTTTTATAAGGACGACCGCCTAACAGGGGGATACAATCAGCATTGCTTGGTCTATGACCGCCCCCAAGAGCCTTGTTTACGTTGTCAAACACCTATCGTCATGACCCGATTGTCTTCCCGAAAAGTGTTTTATTGCCCTACCTGTCAACTATAGAAAAGAGGACTGATCTCAAGCCCAATAGGCTACTGGATCAGTCCTCTTTCTTTGATTCGAATCTAATTTTATGATTTACCCTCTACCAAATACTTATCAAATTCATCCAAAAGCATGTTGGCTGCACGTACACCACCTGCTATATTCCAGATGACATCGTCTACTTTAAATACTTTGTTGTTCTTTGCTACACTAAGGTTCTTCCATAACGGATCGTTTATCCATTCTTGCTCTAGCTTGCTTCCACTATCGTCATTTGCGCCTTTATTGTATGTGTAGTAGAACAAGATGTCGCCATCCAATTCAGGCATGCGCTCTTTGGTAATTTCCGCTGCAAAATCATCCTTTTGTTGTGCTTTTGGTCGAGCAAACCCTACCTCATTCAGCAACATTCCTGCAAAGGTTTGACTGTAGTAGATTCGAGTTTTACCAGGCATAAAACGTACCAAGGATACTTCCGTTTTTAATTTATCCCCAGCTTTCGCACGGAGATCAACCACTTTTTTATCAAAAGCGGCAACTATTTTTTCGCCTTCCGCTTTCTTATTCAAAGCTTCTGCATACAAATTAAAGTTGTTTTTCCATTCTCCGCGCAATGTTTCCGCCAAGACAGTAGGAGCAATGGCACTTAGTTGATCATAAATCTTTTCATGACGCATCTTTACACCAAGAATCAGATCTGGTTGCAGAGCCGCGATTGCCTCAATGTTAGGCTGTAGTTCATCACCGACTTCTTTTACGCCTTCCATATCTGCTTTAATATGATCATAGAAAGGTTGGTCTTTTTTATCCCAAGATTGTACGGCGCCAATTGGTTTAACGCCTAATTCTAGAACAGCTTCTGTTCCTTCACGCGTCAAAACTACCACACGTTGTGGATTTCCTTTCAGTTTAGCTTCTCCCATTGCATGTTTCACGGTATAAGCTGTACCCTCTTGTTTTGCATCACTAGGCTTAGCTTCAGTTGTAGCGTTTTGCTGTTGGCCGCATCCTACAACAAGCATCATAAGTAGCAAAATAGGCGCAATAACCTTCATGAAACGTGATTGGTGCACCATTTCTGAAATTTTCATCTATTGTTCCCTCCACAAACCTTGATAACGATTATCAATATCGGATATAATCGTATATGCCAGATTGAAATGTGTCAACATAAAGAAACAGTTCGTTCAAGTATATTTGAACTTTCACCAAAAGAAGTAATGGAGAACAACCTGTCACATCTTACTGACAGAAAGCGAAAATAGGAGAACATTGAAATGGAAAAGGGCATCTTAGAACGGCCTCTTGCCAAAGCATCAGGTCTGCTACTTGGATTGTTATTATTGCTGGCTTGTATGCTGGTCAGTGTCGTATATGGTGTTATCAACACTGATTGGCACACCATGATAGAAGCTTATACAAATTTTAACGGAAGTAATGAACACATTGTTATCCGTGAAACGCGGGTACCGCGTAGTATTATTGCGGTAGCCATAGGGATTAATTTAGGGATTGCAGGCTCTATTCTGCAAGCGTTGACACGTAATCCAATTGGAGATGTAGGCATTTTTGGAATAAATGGTGCCGCCTCTTTTGCTATTGTTTGTTCTGTTGGATTCTTCGGAGCGAACTCCATGCATGCCCTAACATGGGCTGGTTTTACGGGAGCCCTGTTAGGGGGGATTGCCGTTTATATCTTAGGCTCTATTGGGCGTGATGGAATGACTCCCTTAAAAATGACACTGGCAGGTGCCGCATTAACAGCTCTTTTTTCTTCCTTTACAAACGGTATATTAGTTACAAATGAACAAGCTTTAGAAGAAGTATTATTTTGGTTAGCAGGCTCTGTAGCCGATCGTAAGCTCTCTTATCTAATTGAAGTGTTGCCTTTTATGATCGCAGCCTGGATTTTAGCTCTGTTGCTAGCCCCAGCGATTAATACGTTCATGCTAGGAGAAGACGTGGCAAAAGGATTAGGCCAACGAACACTTTTGTTAAAACTTGGAATGGGATTCGTTGTCATTATTTTATCAGGATGTTCAGTAGCTGTGGCAGGACCAATAGGCTTCGTCGGTCTTTTCACGCCACATTTAGCACGCGATCTTACCGGGAATGATATGAAGTGGACAATATTGTACAGCGGGTTATTTGGAGGAATTTTACTTGTCATCTCTGATATTTTAGCGAGAGCAATAGCTATGCCTCAAGAACTACCGATTGGTGTTATGACTGCTTTATTTGGAGCCCCCTTCTTCATTTACGTCATTCGAAAGGGGATGCTTCGTTCATGAGTAAACCACTTGTATTTCGTCTTAAAAAACTGAACATTTCCTATTTAATGGAAAAACGTGTGCTTTGGGTTGTTCTAACTATTTTGTCCCTAACTTTTATGGCGCTGGTATGTAGCGTAGGAGTTGGTGAATATCCGATATCTCCATGGAATGTGATTAAAGTCTTTCTTGGATTAGGTAGTGGTCAAGAAAATTTGATTGTTATGAAATTCCGCATGCCCCGCATTTTGACGGGAATGCTAGTTGGAATGGGGCTTGGTGTGTCAGGAGCTATCCTTCAAAGCATCATTCGCAATCCACTCGCTTCTCCAGATATCATTGGTATCACCAGTGGGGCTAGTGTAGCGGCAGTCGTATTTATTGTTTTATTTGAGACCGCTAGTATTTTCTGGCTTCCTTTGTTTGCTATTTTAGGTGCTGGTCTCGCAGGCTTACTAATCTATGTATTAGCTTGGAAAAAAGGGGTAACTCCCGTACGGTTAGTACTGATAGGGGTTGGTGTAAAAGAGATTCTGGCTGCTCTTACCACCTTACTAACCGTGGCTAGTCCACTATATCTAACGCCTAAGGCAAAAATTTGGCTAACAGGTAGTGTTTATGGAACGTCATGGGATACAGTATCCATGTTAGCTCCTTGGATCGCTTTCTTTATGTTACTCGCATTCATATATGGTCGTAGCGTCAACCTACTGCAATTAGGGGATGATGTGGCTCAGGGGGCTGGTTCTGCTGTTGAAAAACATCGTCTCATTCTGTTGTTCTTTTCCGTGGCATTGGCAGGCGCTTCTGTAGCCATTGGTGGCGCGATCAGCTTTGTTGGACTCTTAGCCCCTCATATCGCCAAAAAGGTAGTAGGGCCCGTTTTTGGAGCTTTATTGCCTGCATCTGCATTGTTGGGTGCCGTTATCGTCTTAGTCTCTGATCTCTTGGCTCGTACTGCTTTTGCGCCGCTTGATCTACCTGCGGGAATTTTTACCTCCATCATTGGAGCGCCGTTCTTTATATTTCTATTGGTTAAAAATCGGAATAAGTAAGGAGATGAGATGCAATGTCTGCTTTAGAAACGAAAGGGCTAACCCTGCAATACGGGGATTCTGTTATTATTGAAAATCTTGGCCTGAGCATTCCCAAAGGTGAAATCACTGTTTTAATCGGAAGCAACGGATGTGGGAAGTCTACTCTTCTTCGTTCCTTGGCTCGCCTATTAAAGCCGTCAACAGGAAGCATATTATTAAACGGAAAAGCGATTACCGAGCAAACAACAAAAGAAATCGCCAAACAGATGGCAATACTACCACAGGGTCCTATTGCCCCAGAAGGCTTAACTGTCTTGCAATTGGTTAAGCAAGGGCGTTACCCGCACCAAAACTGGCTCAAGCAATGGACGGCTGAAGACGAGGAAAAGGTCGCATTTGCTCTAGAAGTGACTCAATTAACAGAGTTAGCCCATCGTCCAATTGATTCGCTTTCTGGGGGACAACGCCAACGTGCCTGGATTGCTCTTACACTGGCTCAAGATACAGATATTATATTGCTTGATGAACCCACCACCTATCTAGACATGACACATCAAATTGAAGTGCTCGATATTTTATTTGAACTAAATCAAACACGTAATTCTACAATCGTCATGGTGTTGCACGATCTTAACTTAGCATGTCGTTATGCGCATCACTTGATTGCTGTTCAGGATAAACAAATCTATGCCCAAGGTAGTCCCGAAACAGTGCTAACGGAAAGAATGGTTGAACATGTTTTCCGCATGCAATCAAAGATTATTTCCGATCCGATGTATGGTACACCAATGTGCATTCCTGTAGGAAGAGGTCGCATGCTACTACCATCTACACCGGGTGAAATCCCACAAGCACAACGACTAGCTACCTAAATGGACGTAGTAGACAGAAACTAAAAAACATTACAATCGCTAAAAAAATCATTGTTCAAATGTAGGTTATTTTGTGGATATTTAGCTCTAGACTCGACAAACGATCGTCTTTCACGTTACAATCCTCGTGTGATAGTTTTGCCGTTCATAAGTCATTTGTGTCCGACAGACAATCTATCTAGAATACATATTGCTCTTATAACTGTTACGAGGCTACTTGCAGGCTTATCATGAACATGTCTCCGTCGCTAGTTGATGGAGATTTTTTCTTGCTTTTTTATTTGTGATTTCATTGAATTTATCGGCTCAATGATATATCTTAATATTTAGCGTTTTTTTAGAGAAAAATGGGTGAGAACTACTAAATTTATATAGAGATGGGAAATGATAAATGAAGACGATCATACACTTGGATTCAGTGGAAAAAAGCTTTAATGATCAGGTGGTCATTCCCGCATTTTCACTGTCAATCCAGGAAGGTGAATTCATCACTTTGCTCGGTCCCAGCGGATGCGGAAAAACGACGCTGATGCGCATGATTTCTGGGTTTGAGGAGCCTACCTCTGGACATATCTACCTGGATGGAAAGGATGTCACAAACATCGCCCCCTACCAACGCGATATGAACATGGTGTTTCAACATTACGCTCTGTTCCCACACATGACCGTTGCTGAAAACATTCTTTTTGGTTTAAAGATGAAAAATGTGCCACAAGCCGAACAAAAGACTCGTTTGGAAGAAGTGCTGCACTTTACACAACTGACTGAATATCAGAAACGTAAACCAAAACAGCTATCTGGTGGACAACAGCAACGTGTTGCGATTGCCCGTGCGATCATTAATAATCCAAGGGTATTATTGTTGGACGAGCCACTCGGTGCTCTAGACTACCAACTACGTAAAAACCTTCAGGTAGAACTAAAAAATATCCAGCGAAATCTAGGCATTACCTTTATCTATGTTACGCATGATCAAGATGAAGCCATGTCTATGTCAGACCGCATCGCTGTTGTTAACCAAGGACGAATTGAGCAATTGGGCACACCAGAAGAGATTTATTACAAACCAACAAGCTTGTTCGTTGCTACCTTTATTGGCGAAAACAATATCATGAATACAAAAGCAGGTCTTTTAGGCGTTCGTCCTGAGAAGATTCGTTTATATAAAGAAAATGAAGAAGTAGCTCAACATAAGAGCCAAGGAATCATTGAAGATATTATTTTCTTAGGTAATATCTTTAAAGTGTTTGTCCGCGCCGAGGACGACATCGTCATTACCGCACATCTTTACGAAAAAGGCTCTTGGTACAAAGGCGAGAGAGTTGGTGTATTCTGGGCGGAAGAAGATGAGGTGATTCTGCGTTGAAAAGTAAAGGAAAGCTACTCGCCTTCCCAGGATTCCTGTGGTTGACGATCTTCTTTTTAGTTCCCATGCTTTTTGTGGTTATGCTCTCTTTTCTTAAACGGGGAGTATACGGGCAAATCGTCTATGAATTTACACTAGCCAACTATGCTAGGTTTTTTGAGTCGTTATACGTACAAATCTTTATAGAAACCTTACTAGTATCCTTGGGGACAACCTTTATTTGTTTATTACTAGGATATCCTTTGGCATATATGATTACCCGATTAGATCGTAAGTGGCAAAACATATGGCTCTTGCTAGTTATGATTCCATTTTGGATTAATTTCCTGGTTCGCTCTTACGCTTGGGTCATCATTCTACGTACACAAGGTCTGGTAAACACTGTTTTACAATCGCTTGGCCTTATCGACCAACCGCTCACGCTCTTGTATACACCAGGAGCCGTTTTGCTCGGGATGGTCTATGCGTTGTTGCCGTTTATTATTTTACCGATCTATGTTTCTTTAGAACAACTGGACCGTAAAAAACTAGAAGCTGCCTATGACTTAGGAGCTACACCAGCCAAAACATTTTGGCATATTACCCTGCCTCTAACCATGCCAGGGGTTGTGAGCGGTTGTATTCTAGTATTTGTCTCTTCCTTGGGTATGTTCGTCGTTCCAGATGTAATGGGTGGAGCCAAATCTTCGCTATTTGGTAATGTTATTCAAAACCAATTCCTATCCGCACGTGACTGGCCGTTTGGTTCAGCATTATCCATGGTTATTGTGGTCTTCTCGATCATTATGATTTATTTATACTATCGCTCAACCAAAATGCAAGAAAAACAAGAAGGGAGAGGATGAGTGCCATGAAAATGCGTAAGAATCTCCTGTTTGCCTACTCCTTGGCGATTATCGCGTTTTTGTATTTACCTATCGCGGTACTCATCCTCTACTCTTTTAATGATTCGAGGATCAACGCCACTTGGTCAGGGTTTACCTTAAAGTGGTACGCTTCGCTGTTTGAAAATGATCGAGTGCTAGATGCCTTGATGAACAGTTTGATTATTGCCGTAGTTACAACGGTGGTCACTACCATTCTGGCAGCTTTTCTGTCTCTGGCCCTCCATCGTTACAAATTTCGCTTTAAGCAAGCGTTCAATGGGTTAATCTATTTACCAATCCTAATTCCTGATATTCTAATGGGATTATCTTTACTCGTTATGTTTAGTCAATTGTATATGTCACTGGGCAAGCTAACGATTATCATTGCCCATATCACATTTAGCTTGTCATTTGCAGTGGTCATCATTACCGCTCGCTTGGCTGGCATGGGACAAGAGCTAGAGGAAGCAGCTCAAGATTTAGGCGCCTCTGCCTTTAAAACGTTCCGCTATGTTACTTTACCGATTATTTCCCCAGGATTAATCGCAGCTGCTTTAATGACGTTTACGATGTCTCTGGATGATTTCGTAATCAGCTTCTTTGTAGCAGGACCAGACTCTACTACACTACCACTATATATATATGGAATGGTTAAGCGTGGTGTCTCACCTGAATTAAATGCTCTTTCCACAATAATGATCCTTGTGATTGTGGTATTAATTGTTCTTGCTGAATCACTTGCTTTTAAAGGTACCGGAAACAAAACCACTCAAGAATAAAATTTTTTCTCACAGGAGGAGGATATGCTATGCGTTTACTTAAGGCCATTGTGCCAATCGTTATGACTACTGTACTTGCCCTGACTGGGTGCTCATCTACTGGTGGAAAAGAAGAAAGAGTTTTAAACATCTACAGTTGGGCTGATAATTTTAACATGGATGTTATCAAGGATTTTGAACAAAAATTCGATGCTAAAGTCAATTATGCCATTTTCTCCAGCAATGAAGATATGTTAGCAAAGATTCAAGCTGGCGGCGCCCAATTTGACCTCATTCAGCCTTCTGATTACATGGTTGATACCATGATTAAGCTAGACTTGCTAGAAGAACTGGACAAGTCTGCGATCCCTAATCTGCAAAACCTGGTGTCCACCTTTAAAACACCTCCGTATGATCCAGAGAACAAATACTCTGTAGTTTACACATGGGGCGTAACAGGGATTGCGTACAACAAAAAGTATATAACACAGCCCCCAACAAGCTGGAACGATCTATGGGATCCAAAATATAAAGGCCGTGTCGTAGTATTAAATGACTCGCGTGAAGCTTTGGGCATGTCCTTGAAAAAGAATGGCTTCTCAAACAGTACGATCAATGAGAAAGAGTTAGATATTGCAAATGCGGACTTGAAAAAACTATTGCCTAACCTGTTAGCATTTGATACAGATACGATCAAACAAAAATTCATTGCTGAAGAAGCTTGGATTGGCACTGTTTGGTCTGGCGATGCTGCCTTCATTTATCCGGAAAATAACGACATTGACTACGTTGTACCAAAAGAAGGCGGAACCATTTTTGCTGATACCTTTGCAATTCCAAAAGGCGCGAAGCACAAAAAACTAGCCGAAGAATTCATCAACTACATGATGGACCCTGAAGTATCTGTGAAAAACTATGAAAAAATCGGCTATAGCAATCCAAATGAAAAAGCGCATCCTCTGCACAATGAAGAGTATCGCAACAATAAAATGATTTTCCTATCTCCTGAGGAAATGAACCGTACCGAGTGGTTAAAAGATGTCGGTGAAACCTTGCAAGTCTATGATCGTCTTTGGACAGAACTGAAGAGCGGTCGTTAAGATAAGAACCAACAACAAGAACCTGTTGTCTACAGAAACGTAGGCGACAGGTTTTTTTGCCTATGTACCATGTTAGTCTAGGCGAAACTTGTTTTATTAAAAGATAATTTTAGTCAGACTGAACTTCTAGCCAGCAAGAGCAGCCTTCACAAATCGGATTGGTACTTTGGGCCCCCAGCTTTAGATACAGTTGATCTAACATGCTAAATAACTCACGATCCTCAGCTACATAAAAAGTGGGCAATAACAGCTTCAATTTTGAACCACCTAACAAATAAGACGCCAGTAAATATTGCTCAGAATAAAAGAGCTGCATATATTCATGTGGATAATCATATGGTAAAAAAATATCGTGGACTTGAATAATTACCCCTGGTTTTAACATAGGTAGAACTTCCAAAAAGGCAACCGTTACATCAGAATTAGTAAATGAGCGATGGGAGCTGTCAATGAACAAAATATCTCCCGGTTCTAGCTGTTGGAAATACTCTACGGGAACCGTCTCCAACGTTTGACGAATCACTTCATCACACAAACAATCAATCTCTGCACGCGGGTACGGATCAATTGAAGTGATCTTGGTTGATAAATTGAGATCACGAATAGCTTTACGTGCAAACTTTGTAGAGTTCCCTGATCCCACCTCCACATATCTAGCTGGCTTATGTTTGGCTAGAAAAGTGTATATGGCTACACCATCTAATAAAGGAAGCCAGTTATTGCGATAGAACGGTTCCTTTTCACTTTGAGGTTCATCTAACGATATAGCAGCTAACGCTTCAACATGCTTCATGGTCTCCTCAAGATATTTCTTGTACGTACCACGTTCATTCTCCATTAGCTGTTGTATTTTGGCATGTGGGGGTTTTCCATATCCATGCCTTGGCAGAGGAACAACAGGATAATCCAGATAAATATTCAAAACAAAGCCACCTCACTTCATACTGGGTAAAAGTTCTTCCTCTTACCTAATGTATGAATGGGTGGCTTTTCTGTTGCTTGTATTCCAGCTTAATCAAATGGTTAATTATTATGCAGTAACTGCTTCGCTCATCGGCATAATAATTTCAAAAACTTCTCCATGCTGAAGAATTGTGATGTCCTGTTTTTTAATTCGCATGACAGCAACTTCTGGCTTTTGCTTCATCATTTCGATATATTCATCAGGTACTTCCCCTGCGTCGCTGATCGTAACACCTTCTACTTCTTTTTCTTCATCCTCAGCTAAAGGTGTTTGAAGAACAACCTGATAAATTTCAGAAAACACGCTGTAATTGTTCGTAAATACAGTGATACATCTCATTGTCGACATGTTTCCTCACCCTTTCTTTTACATGTTGAATATCCGTGCCTGTTTTGTTGTCTGTTATACCTTAATAAGATATCCAAATCATGTACGATCTATCAACCTTGAATAGGGGTATCTCTGATGTTACACGTAGGAAATCATGTCCAGACAACGGACAACCTTGCACTTATCTATTCTAGCATATTCCTAGCGAAAGCTCTTCTTCTTTATAAAACTCTTGGTACAAAGCTATGACAGCATTGTCTGCATCTCCTGCACTTACGCCAAACATTAAATTCACTTCAGATGATCCTTGATTGATCATTTCGATGTTAATATCCGCAATAGCTAGTGCTGTTGCTGCCCGAGCAGAAATACCTACAGAAGAACGCATTCCTTCTCCTACCAGCATGACAAGAGCCATATTATATTGTACATGTACATCGTCGACATGCAACTCATTTTTTATTCGAGATACAATTCGAGCTTCTTTTTCCTCTGTGAGCTGATGTTGGCGAAGGATGACTGTAATATCATCAATGCCAGATGGACTATGCTCATAAGACAAATGTTCTTCCTCAAGGATCTGCAAAAGCTTTCTACCAAAGCCAATTTCTTTATTCATCAAATATTTACTCACATAAATGCGACAAAATCCCACATCACTAGCAATACCAGCTACAATGCGAGAAGAATTATCACGTTTAGTCACAATTTTTGTACCTGGTGCTGTTGGATTATTTGTATTTTTTATGCAAACAGGAATTTCCGCACGAAATGCAGGTATTAAAGCTTCTTCATGGAAAACGGAAAAACCAGCGTATGATAATTCCCGCATTTCTCGGTACGTAATCTCCTTTATTTCACACGGATGATCAACTAAATTTGGATTTACCGCGTACACCGAATCGACATCTGTAAAATTTTCATACAGTTCTGCTTTAACAGCAGCGGCTAGAATGGAGCCAGTCACATCGGAACCTCCACGTGAAAAGGTCGTAAGCTTACCTTCCTGCGTAAAACCAAAAAAACCTGGAAAGATTAATAACCCATCTTTCTCTTTTAATTGAGCTAATTTCTCGTAGGCTTCAGGAAGCACTTGAGCGTTGCCATATTCGCCATTGACTAGAAGGCCAGCATCTCTTGGATTAATGTACGTAGCAGAAGCTCCTAGTGTTCTTAGATATTCAGTAACCACTCTGGCACAATTATCTTCCCCTGATGCTTTTACAACGTCCATAAAGCCTTCTGGGTCTTCTCCATCCCATTGTAATAATTTTTGTAGATTAGAGATGATTGCTTCCATGCAAGATAGTGGTAATTGCAATTCCGAGCAAATTTCTTGATAGCGATCTACAACCGCCTGCCATTCCTTTTGAGCTTGGCCATGTTCGATTTTTTTTGTCCCGAATGTAATCAGCAAATCGGTTACCTTACCATCTTCCTTATAACGCTTTCCAGGGGCTGAGACAACGATAAGCCTACGAGTCTCATCATTCAGAATGATCTGACACACTTTTCGAATCTGTTCGGCATTAGCCAAGGAAGTACCACCAAATTTACACACTTTCATGTCGTTCCCTCCACCATTCTGTATCGCTTCTCTTTGGGTTGTACATTATCCTACCTCTTGCTAATTCACATGTCTATTACATAATCCTAAGTATCATAAATTTTTACAGTTTGATACCCTATAAAGGAAGTTTTAGGATGCTACCAATCTGATGAGACAGGTAGCATCACCTTATCCGATCCTCTACTTTTTACACTCTACCACATAATCCGCGTGGTGAAAACTAACGTCCGCCTGGCGTGAACATTTCATACAAAAAATTTTTTTGTCATTACTCATTAGAGAAGTGGTGAGAATAGACGAGCTACAGATTCGAGATATTTACGACCAAGTGGTTTCGGTTCATCCAGACTTAATCTACTATCTTTCATGTCCCGTTCAAATTGTTTCGTTAGCTCTTGAATCACAATTGATCTCCCATAAAAAAAGGCATTAACTTCAAAGTTAAGACAAAAACTTCGGTGATCCCAATTGGCCGTTCCCACCGATGCCTGATCATCATCTATAAGTAATACTTTTGCATGTAAAAATCCCTTATCATACAGATAAATGGTAACACCTGCTTTTTTTAACTCATCGAGAAAACTCTGGGAAGCATAATAAACCAGCTTGCTGTCGGGAATGGCTGGTAAAATTAATGTTACCTCCACACCAGCCTGTGCTATCGTGCGCAAAGCCACCAGTAATACCTCATCAGGTATAAAATAGGGAGAAGTAATTCTTACTGATTTTTCTGCTCGCATGATCATTTGCAGGAAGGCTTGGCGAATTAATTCCCAGCGTGCGCGAGGGTCTGTCGCTACCATTTGAATCATATGCTCATTTTTGTACCCATGAGCCTGCTCAACAGACGGCTTACCTTCCTCTTCATCAGTCTTCTCAGCGTGTGAATGATGATTAGTGGTCATATCTATTGTAAGACCAGATACCATCTCCCAGTCTTGAATAAAGGTTTTTTGAAGCTCACCTGTGGCTTCCCCACATACTTGCAAATGAGTATCCCGCCAAAATCCCAGCTTTGGATCCTCTCCTACATATTCTTTTCCAATATTACATCCTCCAAAGAAACCGATATGATTGTCAATCACGACGATCTTGCGGTGATTACGATAGTTAAGGCGTAGAAAAGTCTGCCAATGCTTGCGCGGACTAAACCTGAATATCTGTCCACCCGCTTGGCGTAACTCGTCAGCCCAAGCTTCGGGAAAAGTCTTGCTCCCTATATCATCAACGATAACTCGTACCTCACAGCCTTGTTCAGCCTTTTTCTTGAGTAAATCAAGCAGGGATCGCCCCACATAATCTCCTTCAATCGTATAGAACAGGACATGAATTTGATGTCTAGCTTGGTCTATTTGTTCCCATAAAGAGGTGTAAAAGGGAGCGACTTCATGAAACAATTCTACGTGATTCCCCTGTGTTATCTGTGCCCCTACATTTGCTTGAATGAGGCGTATCAGCATAGTAGCAGTTGAGTCCAGTCTACTAGTATCGGCTGATTGGACCGCTCCTTTTGTGTATCGCAGACCTGTTGTTTGCTGTGCTTCCGTTCTGTTTTGAGTAAGGGTTTCCTGATATTTGATATGCTGTTGATCCTTCTCTTTTTTACTCCAATTCCTCCCGACAAAAAAATAAAGGCAGATTCCAATCAAAGGAAAGCTATACACAGCTAAAATCCATAATAGTGTACGCTCTGGCTTCCGATTATCTGTAATAATAAAACCTGCAAAAAGGAGCGTAATGCAAACATGAATGATTGTTGAAATCCAAACGAAATGAAGCATAAAAACACCCTCACTTTCCCGATCATGTAGGAAAATAATTCATTTGTTTGTAGGTTGCCTTCTTTCCTTTGAAATCATGAATAGTAAACACAGGGAAATAAATGATAAAAGCCAGCGGGATCATATTTGCATTGACAAAAATAATTTTTATTTTATAATAATTATAAATTAGTAATTTGAATAATTTCTTTATGATAATAATTATAATTAAAGGGGATGCTTTTATAAATGGATAAAACACGTTTGACAACAAATCAAGGTGTACCTGTAGGAGATAACCAAAATTCCCGTACTGCTGGAAAAAGAGGTCCTACCACGTTAGAAGATTATCATTTAATCGAAAAATTAGCCCATTTTGATCGAGAAAGAATTCCTGAGCGTGTCGTTCATGCTAGAGGTTCAGGTGCGCATGGGGTTTTCGTAACAACTCAAGGTATGAGTTCATTTACCAAAGCAGCCTTCTTACAAGAGGCAGGACTTGAAACACCTGTCTTTGTCCGATTTTCCACTGTTATTCATGGACAGAGTTCTCCAGAAACATTACGTGACCCACGCGGATTTTCAACCAAATTTTATACAGAAGAAGGTAATTATGATCTAGTGGGAAATCATCTACCCGTATTTTTTATTCGTGATGCTCTGAAGTTTCCTGATATGGTTCACTCCCTAAAGCCATCCCCTGATACAAATATCCAAACTCCAGACCGTTATTGGGATTTCATGACCCTAACGCCTGAATCAACGAACATGCTGACTTGGTTGTTCTCTGATTATGGTACACCTGCCACTTATCGTCATATGGAGGGATTTGGTGTCCATGCGTTCAAATGGGTAAATGCAAGAGGTCACGTCGTTTATGTGAAGTATCACTGGAAACCAGCTCAAGGTGTAAAGAATTTATCTGCTAAGGAAGCTTCCGAGATTCAGGCAAAGGATTTTAATCACGCTACTCGTGATCTGTATGAACATATTGAAGCTGGTGACTTTCCAAAGTGGACACTGTTTGTTCAAATCATGCCTGTAGATGAGATGGATTCCCTTGATTATGATCCACTCGACCCTACAAAAATTTGGGATGAGCAAAGCTATCCATTACAAGAAGTGGGAGTGATGACTCTTAATCGCAACCCACAAAACTTTTTTGCGGAAGTAGAACAGGTAGCCTTCTCTCCAAGTGCAACTGTGCCTGGCATCGAACCATCGGAAGATAAGCTGCTACAGGGACGTCTGTTCTCCTATCCTGATACACAACGCTATCGCTTAGGGGCTAACTACTTGCAACTACCGATTAACTGTCCGTATGCTCCTGTCCATAATCAGCAGCGTGATGGAGCAATGCAATCCCAGCAACAAAGCTCCCCTGTCAATTATGAGCCGAGCCGACATGTAGGGAATCCAGTAGAAGATCCTGCATACAAGGAATCAGAAACACCTCTTGTTGGGCATGTTAGTCGTGAAAAGATTGATAAACCTAATGATTTCGCTCAAGCTGGTGAGCGTTATCGTAGCTATAATCCCGAGGAGAAGGTCAATCTGATTGCCAATCTTGCTAACGATCTCGCTACCGTTCATGAGCGTACAAAAATGCTCGCTGTTTGCAACTTTTTCCGTGCAGATCGAGAATTTGGTATGCGCCTTGCTAGTGCTCTGCATGTAGATATTAGCTCCTATGTAAAATAACAGACCAAAACACAATATTAAGCCCATCTCTTAGATCACAGAGATGGGCTACCTGCTTTTATTTCATATCGTTTTGTTCCAAATTACGAGCTGTTGAGCTTCTTTCCACTTTTTTCTCATTCTTAAAGGTACCTAGTAGTACATCAAAGGCAGGATTCGTCACTCCATACCAATAGTTTTCATTTTTATAATGATGCCAGAGGTGCATTTTCTTCATCCATCTCCCCCATGGGGTGATCGGTTGTACAGGTTGGTGCGCAATATAATGGGCCCATTCATAATAGAGCAGGTAGCCCATGATCCCAGTTACAAAGGCAACCATGAGAGAAAAATCCCTGGTGATTAAAAAAACCATACTCCCTGCGATAGCTATCAAAGGCAGGCTATACCAGGTTGGCAGGAACAATAGGTGCAATTGATCGGGAAATACATGGTGATCGTAGTGCAATCGTTTCATCATTGTCAAAAGCCAGCGTATTCTTGGTGGTTTCATATGAAAGAGAAATCGATGGATGAGGTATTCGCTGACCGCGTAGGAAAGCATTCCTGTTGCCAAAGCCATCCAAACGTAAAAACGCCCCATATCAGGAATCAACCACAGAAAGCCAAAAGCGAACAGGATGCAGATTACTAACACATCAAATTGGCTAAAGTATTGTTTTACATACTTCCTCAACAGATTTAACCCCCTGCTTTTCTATCTCTCTAAGTGATTGCCTTTCTATCACGTTACCATCGTGCCTGCTGTTCTTCACAGATTCCCCAGACATCCTCTATCCTAATTACATCTCCGCCCTCCGTTTGCATAGTACCACTACATTTTCCAATATATTGCTTCAAGTGAGAGGATAATACTACATAATTTTCTCGTTTCTCCTGATAATGAATAGGTGTAAACATGAGTTGAACTCGGTCGCTACTAGTAGTTGTTATGTGCCACGTTCTCATCGGATAGGCTGGATCGTAGAGGAACTGAATTGGTTCTGCTATTTTTTCAGCACGTTGATGGATTAGCAAGCCGTTTTCAGTCATTCCTGTTCCATCTGTCCAGCCAGCTCCTAGATTACATCCACACCAGCTTCCCTTCCATCGAAATGAACAAGTCATCCAATTCCATTTGGTATCATAGGGCCAGGCTCCACGTCCAAAATCTAGACTGGCTGATGTTGTTTCTATTGTAAGGTTATAAATCTTACAGCCTACACGTACCGTGCCTACTGCTGCTCTTCCCGGTTGCTTTGCTGTATATTGAAATCTGGTACCGCTCCAAGGAATGACCATATGTAGGGCCTCAGTGGTTTCTGCAATACTAATTTCTGCTGTATAAGGTATTCCTCCGCTAGCCACCCCACTTGCCAGTATCGTTGTAGTCCCCTCAGTCCTAGTAAATGAAAGCTGAAGTTGCTTGTGTTTAAAATGTACGTCACTATCTACATCATCAGGCAAATATATCCCCCTCGCAAAGGGTATCTTCACCGTTTGCTCCACCTTCTGACCCGATTGCAGATCAATCAAATGAAAAAACGCTAAGCCAATGTAATCCAAATGACAAACAGCCACCGTAATAATCACTTGATCGCTTGCAATAAACCAAAAATTCCACTTCTTTTTCCGTCCCACATGCCCCGGTATCTGACAATTATGGAATGGATGACGCGACCAGCCAATCGCTTCTGGTCGCAATCTTCCCCGTTTGTCGCAAAGAACAATCTGTTCTGTAATCTCTCGTTCGGATTTAACAGGAAACGACATACTGTTCCTCCTCCAGGCTTTACACCCCTATTCTTTGCGTTTCACCTTGTTGGAGTTGATACATTTGATAATACTTGCCTTTTCGTAGCATTAATTCATCATGGTTACCTCGCTCCACGATTTCTCCTCTATCCAGTACGAGAATGCAATCTGCCTGGCGGATTGTAGAGAGTCGATGTGCGATAATAAAAGTAGTGCGTCCTTTTTTCACTACGTCTAACGCCTGCTGAATGATAGTCTCTGTTTCCGTATCAATAGAAGCTGTTGCCTCATCTAAGATTAAAATAGCTGGATCAAAGGCAAGTGCACGGGCAAATGAAACGATTTGACGTTGCCCCGCTGATAGCGTACTCCCTTTCTCAATAACAGGTTCATCGTACCCTTTGCTTAAATGGGCAAATAACTGTCTGGCTCCTACATCATCTAGAGCTTTCTCAACCTTTTCCCGAGAAATGTTCGGGTCGTCGAGGCTGACATTGCTGGCAATCGTTCCTGTGAATAAAAACGGATCTTGTAGCACGATTCCCATATGCTGACGTACATATTGTTTCGGCCATTCTTGAATCTCTTTGCCATCAATGGTTACTTTCCCTTTTGCAAAATCATAAAATCGGAACAGGACGTTCATAATGGAGCTTTTACCTGATCCCGTATGACCGACTAATGCAATGGTTTGGCCTTCTTTAGCCTCAAAGGAGATATTCTTCAGCACATATTCCTCATCCTTGTAAGCAAACCAAACATTCTCAAATTTTACATTTCCTCTATATCTGTCCATTTTACCATCTGTTACTGGAATACCCGGTTCATCCATTAATTCAAATACGCGTTCGGCTGCTACTAATGCCTGCTCTAATTGTGGTAACTGATTAACAATTCCACTAATTGGATTAAAGAGTCGAACCATGTACTCCAAGAAGGCATACATCAGTCCAAGTGAAAATGCACTGCCTAGCGTCAAAGACTGTGCTCCAAAATACCACAGCAGCAGTGCAAATCCGACGATACGCAGGAAATTGGTTAGATTGTGGGAAGTAAGTGAGTTAAGTAGCAGCATTTTGTTTTGAAACTTATAATGATCGTAGTTTAGTTCCTCGAACTCTTTCTCTGTTTCCTTTTGACGACGGAAGGCCTGAATGATAGGCATCCCTTGAATCGATTCATTAATCATGCCATTAATATCACTAATTCTTGCCCGAATGACATGGTTATAACGAGAAGCGAAATATCGATATACGTAAATCCAAACTATCAAAATTGGAATGATCACGAGACAAATGGTACCCAACATAGGCTCTAATATGAACATGGCAATCAGGATACCAGTAATGTAAATGATCCCCGTAAAAAAGCTAGAGAGCACAGTCAGATACAAATCACGAATAGCTTCCGTATCATTCGTCACTCGTGCAACCACTTTCCCTGCTGGTAAGTTATCAAAATATTGAATTGGGAGGCGCTGGATATGATCAAAAACATCTACACGCATCTTCTGAATAATTTGGTTCGCTGAGATTTGTAACCAATACTTTTTCACATATAAAAGGAGGGAAATCAAGGCTAATAAGCCAAAATAAATCAAACAAAGAGTAATAAGCGGCTGTACTTCCGGCTTGTATAGAGCAAATACTTCAGCTGTGGTTAATTTTTCAGCAGGATATACCGCTTTGTTCGCCCCCTTTTGAATAAGAAGATTTCCATTTTCAATCATCCGTTCCCCATCAAAAGCAATCGGTTGATCAATGAAGTAATATTCTTTCCCTACTTGTAGAATGCGGACTTCCTTTCCTTTCTGCTCATCTGCTAGCCAATGATCACTGCGTTTGATATAGTGGTCACGATAAGCAACAGCATCACTCCCCTGATCACTCTGGTACCAACTATACTCAATGCCTCGTATATGGACATCAATCATTTGTTTGACTAAAATCGGTCCCATCAAGTCGGCAGCAACCGCTAATGACAGCATGGTTAAAGCCAAAATGAGTGTTTTCTTAAAATGCAAGGCATATTGCCATAACCTTTTAGAAGGCCTACCCATGTCTCTCACTCTCCATCTGTTAAAGTTGCCTCTATCTGCTGGCGTTCATATTGTTGTTTATACCAGCCTTCCTGTTTCATTAGCTGTTCATGAGTTCCTCGTTCAACAATAGATCCCTCATCCATCACTAGAATTAGATCGGCATGCTGGACTGCTGATAGACGGTGCGTCGTAATCCATGTGGTCTTACCTGAGCGCTCTGCACGGATATGTGTGATAATTTCTGTCTCCGTTTTAGCATCCACCGCAGAGAGTGCATCATCTAACAAAAGAATTTCTGGATCTGCAATTAATGCACGGGCTATGGAGACACGTTGCTTTTGACCCCCTGATAAAGAGACTCCTTTTTCGCCAACCATCGTTTCCAGTCCCTCTGGTAGGTAGGTAACATCTTTCTGGAAGGCAGACATAACCAGTGCATGCTCAACATCGGCTATAGAGCTTATCGGTCGACCAAATCGAATGTTTTGTAATACGGTTTTAGAAAATAATATTTGCCCTTGTGGTACATATCCTAGCCAGCTAATTGCTTGATCTAACGCAATTTTTCGCATGGGAGTGCCAGAAATCTGGATTTCTCCCTTACCTAGCGGATACTCACGTAAAAGCTGACGGATCAGAGTTGTCTTACCACTACCTGTGCGTCCAACAATTCCCAATGTTTGCCCACGCTTTAGTTCAAACGTAACATCTCTGAGATTATCTACCTCTGACGAAGGATAACGGAAGGTCACATTCTGAAAAGAGATTGTAGAAGGCGTTGGTACATCTACCAGACCGTGTTCGTTTTGAACATCTGGCTCATAGGCAAGCGTTTCATTCACCCGATCCAGAGAAGCATTACCCCGTTGCATAATATTGACTAACTCACCAATAGCGAACATCGGCCAAGACAGCATGGCTAAATAAATGTTAAACGAAATCATATCCCCTAATGTAATTTCTTGATGATAAACAAAGTAGGCACCAAACCCGATACCTAGTAGAAAACTTACACCATTTAACAATCTCATCGTGGGTTCAAATAAGGCATCAATTCGAGCAACGGAAAGATTCTTCTTATATGTTTCCTCTGATACTTCACGGAAACTCTTACGACTGGCCGCTTCTTGTACATAGGCTCGAACCACTCGCACACCTGAGATATTTTCTAATACCTGATCGTTCATTTTTCCAAAAACATCTTGTGCCTCCGTGAATCTTTTATGTAGCATCTCCCCATATTTGCTTAATACGTACGCAGCTAATGGCATTGGTAAAATACAAATCAAGGTGAGTTTCCAACTAATGAAAATAGTCATCGTTAGCAAAATAACCGCCAGATATACAGTCGCATCAACTAAGGTCAGAATGCCAAATCCGGCAGTTAGAGATACTGCTTGAATATCATTAGTCGCCCGTGCCATCAGATCCCCTGTTCGATTTTTTTCATAAAAGGTTGGAGTCATTTTTAAAAATTGCCCCATCAATTTGGAACGCAATTTTCTACTAACCAAAAAAGAACCCCCGAACAAATTTCTCATCCAAATATAAGTGACTCCATAATTACTTAAAGCGATCGCTAACAATAAGCCAATCATAAGGAGCAATCTTGGTCCCGTCATGGAACCAGCAAAAATTTGGTCAATGGATGTTCCCATTAGTTTAGGTGGTAGGACCTCCAGTACCCCGTTTATCACCAAAAAAACGACTGCAATGAAGTATCGCTTCCACTCTTCACGAAAAAACCAGCCTAACTTTTGAAAAACAGCTATCATGCTTTCTCTCTCCCTTCTCGCATGAACCTATCGTCTGACAGAACCAAAAAAGACACGTCACTTATGCGCGACATGTCTTTACACCTGTTCTGTCAAAAAGAGCGCACGTTACAAATTCCGTAACCTACGCTCTTAGTTTTTCATTCACACTCAATCAAGACAGTGATGCCTTGGATATAAGAGATAGATTACAGGAGATATGAAATTGAAATTGCTTTACACTTGGAATCAACATCATTCTCACGTGAATCATCTCCTTTCCTTTTCGTATCACTTTCGTATTTACAAATTCTACCTCACTACATAAAGACCGTCAATGAATTTTTCAGAATATTTTATAGTTATTTTATCACATCATTTGTTTAGTATTTGATCAGCCCGATAACGGTACCAAACAAACGAACGCCAGGAATCAAGCTTACTTGACTCATACCTTTCATCGTAACTTGCTAATATAGGCATTAATTTCTTACTCAACTCTGGTCCACTCTCTGCATAAGCAGCTAAAGTAGGTATCGCATCAAGTGATAATGTGGTTAAATAATATACATCTATTTTTTTGATGGCTTGGTATCGTTCTATATTTAATTTTACAATCCAATGGTCTACATTTATAACATTTATCAACGTATACGCGCATAGTCCTATCATAATAAATACACGGATAAGCGGTAGCGTACGTTTCCATATCTGATATAGCATCACTCCACATGCTATCAGTAAGCACCCCATTGCCAAGCGAGCTATGATTCGTTGAAAGGTAAATCCATATGCCTCTTCATATAACTGGAGTCTAAAGTGGGCTGAATAAAGCATAAACAGAGTACAGACAGTAAGAACAGTTAGTAACAGATTAATGACTCTCCCTTTCTGTGAGGTCTCTCTTTTTATAAGGTGTAGACTGGTTAACAAGAGCAATAAATTAAAAAACGACACCTTTACTAGTTCAAAGAATCCATTCTGGGCGTATTCCGCATAGCTTATTCCATCAGGTAGTCCACTCGCCCCCATAAATAAATATGAGACTTGAAAGCCTACAAACACCACATACAGCACATTGCACACCAATAACATGGTGGCACCTACCGTAAAATCAAGATATCCTGTTTTTGATCGATCATTTCTTGATTCTTCTGTCAAAACAATCGGTTCAACAAGTTGTTCCCTTTGTTGAGTAGCTAAAGCAATCAAATACACAAAAAAACCGATACCACTTATGAGAACTACTACTACATTAATAAGCCAGCCAGAAATGGACAGTAACCCACTCCATTTAGGCATCGTAATAATAAACTGGCGAAACAGAGAGTCAGCAGAAGTCAGCAACGGGACCACAATCAGGAAAATGGGAATGGAGATGAGTAAACCTATGCCCACATTGCCAAGTTGCCCAATGGTTTGAGGATTACCCTGTTTTTTGAGCCATGCTATGCATACCTTAAAAGGTGCACCTAAACAGGATAGATATCTCAGGATGAGTAGGTCCATAATGGAGAATAAGATGTCCAGCGATCCCGCTTTCTCTACCTTTTTATTTGTGATTAGCATGGTATGAAGGATCCATAAACAAGGAATAAGCAAAAAGTTGATTAGGCGGAACGTCGTATGATCATAAATAGCAAACGTAAGGGAAAGTAAGAGCATCGGAATGAGTAACAACCAGCCAAAGCTAGGTTGTAAAACTATTTCTTGTTTAAAGAAATAGAGAAAGATTAGATACATGGCTATCAAAAATAACGGGTATGAAACTCCCAGCATAAAATCTGCAAATAGTATTTTAAACAAAATACCCAATAGAATGGAGAAGACAAAGGTCCATCTGACCCGCTTGGACTCAATATCTACCATAGCAACATACCTCCTATGTTCTGCTTTATCCCTGAAAGTATAATATTAGGAAAATATTCTGTCGATGATAAACTCATCATACGTGAATGAAAATTAAAGGAGGCGCTTATGACCCCTATTCAAGAATTGCTTTCCAAGCAACGTCAATTCTTTCATTCCCAACAAACAAAAAACGTTTCTTTCCGAATAGAAGCACTCAAAAAACTACGTAGTGCTATCACTCAACACGAACAGGACATTTATCAAGCTCTACAGACAGATTTGCATAAATCACAATTTGAAACCTACTCAACCGAAATAGGAATCGTGCTAGAGGAGATTCGTTATATCTGTAAACATTTACAAAGTTGGGCAAAGCCAAAACGAGTAAAAACAGCACTCACTCACTTTGGTTCCAGTGGTCGTATTCATGCTGAACCCTATGGAGTCACGCTGATTATCGCCCCATGGAACTATCCGTTTCAACTCGCACTAGCACCTTTAATTGGGGCTATTGCTGCCGGGAATTGTGCTGTTATAAAGCCATCAGAGCTCACACCCCATACATCTGCCCTACTTCGTCGTTTAATTGAACAGACCTTTCCTGCTGAATTTATTAGTGTAGTTGAAGGTGGTATAGATGTTAGTAATCAATTGTTAGCGGAGAAGTTCGATTATATCTTTTTCACAGGTAGCGTCCCTGTTGGTCGTGTGATTATGGAAGCTGCCTCCAAGCATTTAACTCCGATCACGCTAGAACTGGGCGGAAAAAGCCCATGTATTGTGCATCGTGATGCTAACCTGCGTCTTGCCGCGAAACGAATCGTTTGGGGGAAATTTTTAAATGCTGGCCAAACCTGTGTGGCACCCGATTATTTGCTCATAGACTCCTCTGTGAAACAGGAATTGATTAGCCAGTTGAGGGCCTTTATTCAGGAGCTCTATCCTAAAGCCCTAACCAATCCTGATTATACGCACATTGTAAATAGGCGACACTTTGAGCGTTTGCTTTCCTACCTAGATCAGGAGAGGGTCATCCTCGGGGGAAATGTTGACTCTGATGCTCTAGCTATCGAGCCTACACTCTTGGATAACGTAACATGGCAAGACCCGGTCATGCAGGACGAGATTTTTGGACCCATTCTCCCAATCCTGACATATGATGAACTCTCAGAAGCTATCTCTAAGGTTCGAGCTCAACCAAAGCCACTTGCTCTTTACCTTTTTACAGAAAGTAAAGAGACAGAGAATCTACTCATGTCCCAGCTTTCCTTTGGTGGTGGTTGTATCAATGACACAGTCTTTCATATTGCTACTCCTTATTTACCATTTGGTGGAGTTGGCAATAGCGGTATCGGTAGCTACCATGGAAAAGGAAGCTTTGATGTTTTCTCCCATCAAAAAAGTGTGTTGAAGCAAACTACACTCTTTGATATCCCTGTTCGCTATCATACGACCAAGCAGGCTTTACAAAAGGTAAAGTGGTTTTTTAAATAACTCATGAAAAAGAGCCAACAATTGATCTCTTTTGATCAGTCATTGGCTCTTCTGCTATTCCATCTCTCTTTCACTTGAAGAAATTTTACTGCTAAACGGTTAAATCGTTGGTTAAGTCCTTTAGAATAGTTTGCAATTTCAGCTTTGTTGGTAATTTATTTTTTACCCTTTCGAATATTGATTGACTACTTTAAATGCTTCTTCCTGTAAGAATTGTATTAATTCAACCGGTTCCTCTATTAAAATTTCAGCACCAAGACTAAGGAACAGCCTTCCTACAAAACGAATATCCGACTCTTTGATTTTTTCTTCGATTACTCCAGTACCATCAGGATTAACTTGAATCCATTCTCCTATAGGATGAGGGTCTAACATTTTACAGCCCAATTTTGTTAATTGAACTTTTAAGATAAATTCCTTTGTTGAATGATCGGATTGTTTTAGCCATTGTTCAACTGTCATATCGACAGGAATAGGTTCAGTAAAATTTTGATTAACTTTGAGGAAAACAATCCGATCGACTCGAAATGTCACAGTATTGTTACGCTTATAGCAAAACGCTAAAGAATACCATAATCCATTAGATATAAAAAGTCCGAAAGGAAAAATTGTTCGAATTGAATATCCAGAGCGGGATTCATATTCTATTTCCACATGATTTCTTTCTAAGGATGCCTGCAATATATCTTTTAGATAAGGGTTCTTAAAGCTTCTTCGAGGAGAATCGATTGCTAATCTAGCTTTTAATTGTCCGACCTTTTGAAGCATTTCGACAGACATGGTGGCACGTATTTTAGTAAGGATTGACATATTTTCATGTTTGAAGGGTCCGTCATGTTGCTCTAATAATTCATATGATAGAAGCAGCCCTGTAGCTTCTTCTGCTGTTAATGATATCGGTGGAAGTTTCTGTTCCCTTATAAGACTATAACCGCCATTCGGTCCAGGTGAAGAATAAAGAGGGACTCCCATTTCACTTAATAGTTGTAAGTCTCTAAGCATTGTTCTTCTTGATACAGAGAACTCATCTGCTAATTCTTGAACAGTAAATCGGTGTTTTGTATGTAACGAAATTAATAATTCAAATAATCTTCCACTTCTAGACATGAAAATATCTCCTATTATTAGTGACGTTATCTGTCACTAATATACGATAAGATATAAATAAAATCATGAAATTTTCCAAAAAATAATAGTGAATAAGGAAAATATGGGAGGGTATTGGGATGAAAGAACATATGATAGATTCAAATGGCGTACGAATTAAGGTTTATGAATACTGCCAGACGGGTGAACCGTTGCTATTACTGCATTATATGGGTGGAAGTTCCGCCATTTGGAGGAGCATAATTCCAAACTTTATGGAAAAATATCGCGTAATTGCTATGGACATACGAGGACATGGCAAGTCAGATCAGCCTGCAACGGGATATCAACTTGAAACCTTAGCTGAAGATGTTCGAGCGGTACTAGATGCTCTTGAAATCGATAAAGCTTATATCGTTGGAAGCTCCCTCGGTTGTTATGTTGGCACAAGGTTTGCATCGATGTACCCAGAGAGGGTCCTTTCTTTAGTTAATTCCGAAGGGGCTTTAGTTAATAAATTCGGAGGATTGCATACTGAATCAAAAGAAGAGTATTTAAATAAATACTTTTCCAGTCCCGAACAGGAATTTGAGTCAAAGGAAGCGTTGATACAGTTTATGAAGACGAACTGGCTTCCCTGGAGCAAAGAGCGTGAGCTGGTGATGGAAGATTATGAGCCTCGAAAACTGGAGAATGGGAAAGTAACTTTTATATCTATGAGAGATACGCTACGACAAATAACTGAAGACCTTTATGATAGAAGAGTAGAACATTTGTATGACAATATCCAATGTAGTGTATTATTTCTGCCAGCAGAAAAAGAAGGTGACCTTAACAAAAAGTTAGAGTTTATAAAAAGTGTTAAACTTAAACTAAAAAAAAGCAAAACGGTTGTTATTCCTGGAACGTCCCATGCGATGATGTTTGACCACCCAAAGGAACTGATTTATGAAATCAATAAGTTTTTTGAATATCCAGATAAAAGTAATTGATAAATAATGTACGCTTTTTAAATATGCAAAATTACATTCATTTTATAGTTGATAATCGCCATAATTGTAACTATAATGGTTACAGGTTGGTTAATATAACTTGTTACATTAACTGAATCTAATAACAAATGAATGGAGATGTTATAGGGTATGAAAAAAATCATTTTAGCTGGAGCATTAGGAATCGCAGCACTTGCAGGAACAAATTTACCAGGATTAGAAGCAACGAAAGCTAGTGCAGCTTCTATTGAATCGATTACTTCAACAATTGAAGGTCGTGTAGTTGAGATTGCAGAAAATGCTATTTATATTGAATCAACACAATTTGATGGCCCTATTAGAGTAGAGATAGATTTTAAACTTAATGTGAAATTAGGTGATCAAGTAAAAGCAACTGGTGCAATGATGAGAAGTTTTTCTGAATATATGCTTGCAACATCTGTACAATTGAAGCTTACGTAGAAGAACCATTGGACTTTGTGCTTGTTAAATATCCTAAATCCAGCGGTAAAGATGGTATTGTAGAGGTTTATTTAACACAAGGGCAAAAATTTAATGTAGGGGACAAAGTTAAAGTGAATAATATGGAAAATTCAATATGGGGTGGAAGTTCTATAGAGAGATCCATAGAGAATAACATTGAAAAAATTAATGATTCGAAAAATTCAACCACTAATAATGATCAATAGGTTTGGTCTTAAGCTTAATATAAACTAACATGTATAAAAGCCTAATTTTCGTTTTCATAGTAAAAACAAAAAGAACTTGTAGCCATTTATACAAGTTCTTTTTGTGATAATGTTTTTCGCACAATGCCGTATGGCTCAAATGACAAGTTTGTTTCGCTTTGACGATGGTATTGTCAAAAGACTTGCTTTTTGAAACACCTGGTTCAGTCCATTACATGTCTTACTATTATTTTGTAACAACCACTATCACCTGAGTCTTTTTACCGCCATAGTTTACAGTAATAACGGCGCGACCCACACCAGTTGCTTTAATTATGCCATCCTTCACATCAGCAATTGTAACTTTTGAAGTTGTCCACAATGCAGGCTTCGTTACATCTCGATCTATTCCATCTAAATAGGTTGCAGTCGCATTTACTTGCTTTGTTTCCCCAACCTTCATATTTAATTGGACGTGATTCGTTTTAAGATACTTTAACTGATCCACTTCAACATAGATTGTGACTGATTTCCCACCATATTTTGCAGTTACTGTTGTTTTACCATATCCAATAGCTTTAATAGTTCCTTTATTTGCCTCGGCAATTTTATAATTTGTAACTTTCCATTCTGCTTGATCTGTCATGTCTACAGTACGTCCACCCGATAAAGTAGCCGTCAGAGTTACTTTCGTCTGGATATCTTTTACATCGCCTAGAGTTTTTAATCGTACGAGGCGTGTATTTGCTACCAATCCTTGAAGAACGTCAACTTCCACTAGTATAGAAACAGATTTCCCACCATATTTAGCAGTGATTGTTGTCTTACCATTACTGTAAGCTCGAATTTCACCTTTCGTAACTTCAGCAACTTTCGACGAACTTGATGACCATTCTGCTTGATCAGTAATATAATTACTGTCTGCTGCATCTGGGTTAAGTTTAATTTGGACCGTTTCTCCCACACTCATGAAAACATTTTTTGTATTCGAAGTTAAAGAAGCTGTAATATCAACCTCTACAGGAATCTTTACTGTTTTATTACCGAAACTGGCCGAAATATCCACTTTACCTGATCCCTTGGCTTTTACCATACCGTTAGCATCTACCTGTGCAATAGTAGAGGAATCAGGAGACCAGATTGCAAGATCAGTTACATCTTTTGTTGAGCCGTCCATGTATTCAGCATTCAATGTAAGTTGAACAGAATTATCTTTTTGCATGACAAGCTTATCAATAGCAGCATCTGCTTTTTTTATTGTTATTTTTTTCACAACACCAACAGATACTGGTATAGTAGCAGTTCGATTACCATACTTAGCAGAAATCGTTGCTGATCCGTCTTTCAAGCCTGTTACGTTACCTCTTCGTACCTCCGCAATATCTTCTGCACTAGATGACCATTCTGCTTTATCGGTAATGATCTCTTCTCGCCCTTCATAGATTGCTTTTAACACTAGTTGCTGGGATCCTCCTACTTGCAGATTAAGAGACTTTACATCCGCAACAATTTGTTGGGAGTAGTCGACATCTACACGAACAGTAACTGTTTTATCAGCGTATTTGGCAGTAATGGTAGCTTCACCAGATTTGAGAGCTTTAATCTTTCCCTTGTAAACAGTTGCTACATTTTCATTACTAGAAGTCCAAGTAGCCTTCTCTGTGACACTCTGGTTTGTATCATTTGCATAATAAGCTGTTAACTCAACAGCTGTCTCATCCGAGTCTTTTGTACTAAGTGATAAATAATCTTGATCTACTTCAAGACGTCTAGGTACTTCTACATCCACTGTCGCTTTGGCTTCATTATCTCCGTACTTTGCTGTAATAATGGCTTCTCCCGATGAATGTGCAACAATACTACCTTTATTTACTGTCGCAACCGCTTTATTACTTGTAGTCCATTCTGCTTTATCTGTAATATCTTCTTCCTCACCATTAATAAAAGAAGCAGTCAACTTTAGCTTTTTCGGACTATCTTTCAGAAGCATAAATACATCTTGTTGATCTAATTCAATGACCATAGCTGAGTCAACATCAACTTTAATCGTAGCAGTTTTCGTCCCATATTTCGCTGTAATGGTTGCTTCACCCACACCATATGCCTTGATTGTACCGTTAATTGCATCAGCTACATTTTCATTATCCGAAGACCACACTGCCTTGCTTGATACTTCTTCTTTGCTTCCATCAGGAAATATTGCTTGCAATTTAATTATTTCAGTATTTTTACCAGAACTAAGAAGTAGAGAAACATTTGATTTACTAGGTTCTAGTCTTTTTATAATCTCAACGTTAACAGGAATAGAAACGGATTGTTTCCCAAATTTTGCCGTTACAGTAGTGCTACCAGAACTTTGTCCCACAATTTTCCCATTAAAAACGGTTGCAACAGACTGATCTTCAACCGTCCACATTGCTTTTGTAGTAACGTCCTCTGTGGAGCCATCTTCATAGACAGCTGATACGTTAACTTGTTCACTATGTGCCTCTCCAGTCCGAATAGTAACCGTTTGTTTGTTTTTTGTTAATGTTCGAACCTTTTTTGATACATCTACTTGTACTGGTATAGTTTTATTCAGATACGTTGCGATGATTGTAGCTTTTCCTTCTTTTATCCCTCTAATCGTACCAGCATATACAGAGGCTATATCGCTATTTGAACTTGACCAAGTAGTTTTGATAGTGACATTCTCAGATTTTCCATCTACATAAATTGCCGTTGCCGTTAACGAATTTGAATCTCCCGTTTCCATGGAGACTTCATTTTCTGATAGAACCAACTGTGAGATCTCTGTGCTATCTGCAGCTACTACTGTTCCAGAACTACCTATCACTCCATTCGAAACTAGTAACATTGTGCATAATAAAATTGTTAGCAATCTCTTCATCTCTGACCTCCGTGAATGTTTTTAAGAAAAATATAAAATATTTCATTATTCTATTTTCTGTTTTCCTTGTCACCGGAAATGATAACTCGATGGGACGAAAAATGCTATTTACTATTGGTTTAATACATACCTTAAAGTCAGTCATATCAATGGATCAGAAGCAGGATAAGAAAAAATGGTGTCATTTTTTGGAAGATATAGTAAATAATACTTGTAGCTTACTTATTGACTATTTGTTAGTCTCTATCTTGAGCTTTTCCAACTACTTACATGTTTCAATTACTCAGCCTTTGCTTCAGGTTGTTTCTTGTTTTGCATTTTCTCTAACCACTCTTGTAGCAGTTTGTTCACTGAATCCGCATCAGCGGCTACTTTAATCTGTTCCATGATATTTTCTTGTTCCCCTGGTTCCGTCTTGCCTAGGACCACTTTCACATCAGGCTTCTCATTGGCTTGTCTATCCTCAAATGAATAGTATACGTGTTTTTGATGAAAGGTTTGCTATACTTTTGTTTCATCTACATTTGTATTCATTGCCGCAAAAGCCGCAGTTGGTGCAAAGACTGCTAGTGCTAACGCCCCAATCATCCATTTTGATGCTTTTTTATTCATTAGAATCAAACTCCTTCATAGTTAGTTTTGCAGAAGTACTTCTTACAAGTACCCGATCCAAACCTCTAGGGGGAACGTAGTGACCATTTATCATTATACCAGGTTAATATGTCAGATGAATGTCCATTTTAAGAAAAAGCTGAAGAGGAGAAAAATACATATAGAAGTAATCCCGTTATCTCTTTACACCAATAATAAAATACCCGAATTTTGGGATTCGGACGTTTAGTTTACATAATGCTTATTTTCGGACTCGCAAGGACGACTCCGTTAAGGGCTTTATTTCCTCATTCTTTACTTTACCTCTTCGAAATCAATTACTTTTCCTTTAGCCTTATCTGTTGAAACTTCAGACCACACCTCCGCTTTTAAATCATTGCTAGATTTTGATAAGCTGCGAGTCTGTTTTTGTTCCTGTAGCCAACACTTCATATTCAGCAGTACCATACTCCTTTTGATCATCCAAAGTTACTTTTAAAGATTTTACGCTGCCTAGCACTTTTCCAAATGAAAATGGGGTTGGGCATATACATGTAAATACTGTTGAACCTGATTGGTAAAATATCAAAGAGACGCCAGATAATTATCTAGCGTCTCTTTTTTCTTGCTCTGAAACGTAATCTTGGGTAGGGGTAATACCAGAGCTGTTACAGGCTACATTAGCGTTCAAAATTCGCATAATGTTGGCGGTTTCCCTACTTCATCCTATTGAATACATAATCGTACAACAGCACGGTGAACCTTTCTGCATCAGTTTGAAGTATTGGAATAGAAAACGATTTAAATAACCATCGAGACGAACTGGTCAACCTTTTCATCAAATCTACTGAACATAAGAAGCAGCTCCCTCACATATTTCAGTTTTAGACCTCTCCAATGTTGTCGGGATTATATACTCAAAATCACTAAATTATATAAATATACCTAAAATTTACAGGTAAGTATTTACATTTTTTCCTTTTAAAGGTATATTTTATGTAATTGTACGGGTATTGGGTTAATTATAGAAAAATATATCATGGAGGATGATTCTTTTGGTAAATTTCAAAAAATTATCAATTTTTATTTGTTTCTGTCTTATTTTTACAGTCATTACCCCAATGAACACACAAAAAGTACTTGCCGAAACTAATAGTACTACAACATCATGGAATCCTTCTTGCGATAAAAATAAATGGCCCTATAAAGGCAAACCACTTTCAGATTACAATCCTTGCTTGATCTATACGAGCACCACCTTTTTCTCAGCAGATGAGTTATCTAAAATATCTGCTGATCTCGGTATCGTTGGTGGGTTATCTGCATTAGGTGTAGCTGCATGGGAGAAAATCGCAAAAGTTGCATTGACAAAAACAGGATATGGATTACTAGCCGTAGGAGCAATCTCAGCTGGTGCAGAACTCATGGCAAGACATATGAAAAGCAAAAACTTAAAAGGTTGGAACGTTGTAACCAAATACAACTATGAAGTGCAGTATGGTAAGCCTGGTGGTGATTTATTTCCAGTAAAAAAATGGATTTCAATAGAATATATTCCAGTTTAATTATTAATTTTGCTATACAATAAGTCAGTTTTTCTTCTTACATCCCTAATACCCACTCAGATAAAAAGGAGCCCCTGATTATGGGGCTCCTTTTTATCTGATAATATCTACTACAACAAAAACATTTATAGCTATGAATGACAATACAATTAAAATAGACAATACCTTATTTGGCCTTTTAAAATTTTTGAAAATAGTTTTGTCGAGGAGTCGGGATAAAAACAAAAAAGAAACTGCGAAAATTATGAAATTAAATTTAGTAAACAAACTGAAAGCAAAAAGTAATAATGTTATGATAGTTAGAGTTAATAAAGACCACATATACCAACCACTTCCTTAAATTGATAGATAGTTTGGCTCTTTCCTTTAATTACTTGATCTCACTTATGTGCTTCTTTAACTTCATTCAGCCATTTTTCGTGTTCAACTAGGCTTAGTGTTTTTCGTTTGGCTAAGTAAAAGCGATATGAATACTCAATAACATGTGGATATACCCGCTGTTTTTCGGACGTCCATCTCAACTACCTGCTCTACACATAATACCATATTTTGGATCATCTGGCAGTATGTTATTCACTTCGTAATCTAATAGGGCGACCTCCTCCCGTCAGTAGCAGATGAAGAAAAAACGAAGAGGGATAGAGAAATAAAGTAGTCTTGACTGTCAGCAATATTCGAGCGTTTTTTGTTTACATTGATTTCTGACTCGTTACAACACTTGTCAATTCGTATTCTTTCATGACATTATAGAATGTATTTTTCTTCAATCCTAGCTCCTCCATAAAATATACGACTGTGATTAGTTACTAGTTGACCAACACCGCCCAATTTTTTATGTTTCCTTGTATCTAAAATGGGCATATCAACTACAACAACGTCAATTTTAAACTCAACCATCCATTGCCATTCTTTCAGGATCTCCTGCAAGATTTTCTCTTACGTTCTTCTGTCATTTACACTGATCCAATCAGAATTGCAATTACTAGTATTATGCGTAGCACCATTTAAGATATCGGTATCTTTAGTAGATTCTGTTCGCGAATCTTTTGATAAAACATAGCAGACAAAAAATAAAGAAAGAGAATACAGAAACTTTTTCTAAGAAAAGCTGTATTCTCTTTCTCATTTTCGTTTGTCTTGAAATCAGCTTTTATCCACCGATATGGGACATTTCCACCTTTTTACGTGGTAATCCCTCTGTAGCTGATAGTCGTTCTTCGGAATAGCGATCCTCCCGATGCGACCACAGATGTTGAATATAATGAGCTAACTCAGCATCGTTGGTTCCATCTCGAAGGCGGCTTCTCAAATCGGTTCCTTCTGTGGCAAATAGACACATATATATAAAGCCTTCCGCAGACAAGCGGGCACGTGTACAGGAAGAACAGAAAGCTTGCGTCACAGAAGAGATAAATCCAATCTCCGTCTTGGTTCCTTTGTAACGGTAACGTTTGGCTACCTCACCAAAATAATCAGCTTCTACTGGTTCCAAGGGCATTTCTTGATGGATCATTTCTAAAATCTCACGGCTCGGGACCACCTGTTTCAATTCCCAGCCATTTGCATTCCCCACATCCATAAACTCAATAAAACGCAACGTAATTCCTGCTTCTTTAAAATAGCGGGCCATAGGGAGGACATCCTGATCTGTTGCCCCTTTTTGCACCACCATATTCACCTTTACCCCAAGCCCAGCTTTCTGTGCAGTCTCAATACCTTTTAATACCGTACTAACCCTAACCCCGCGCCCATTCATATAACTAAACCGCTCATCATCAAGGCTATCCAAGCTGACAGATACCCTGTCTAGCCCTGCTTTCTTTAAAGGGAGAGCAAATTTTTCTAGCAAGGAACCATTTGTTGTTAGAGCAATATCCTTTACGCCCTCTATCTGCCTGATTTTCTTAATCAATACCGTTACATCTTTACGTAATAAAGGTTCTCCACCAGTCAAACGAATTTTCTCAACACCCATGTTCACAAAAATACGGGTTAGCCGCTCTAATTCTTCAAAAGAGAGTAATTTCTCTTTCGGAAGGAACTGAAAATCCTTGTGGAAAATTTCTTCTGGCATACAATAACGACATCGAAAATTGCACTTATCTGTAACAGAAATGCGTAGATCTCGCAATGGACGTTGCAAGTGGTCAGTTACTTTTGTATTTGTGATCTTCTGGTTCACCATCCCACAGCTCCCTTCTTTAGGTGACATCGTACTGAAGTGGGATCACCTGAATTAAATCTCCTTTAGCGGCCCCTGTTTTACCTGAAGGGATCAGCAGGAGACAATCGGCATCCTGTATAGAAAGCATGTGGCTTGATTTAGTCACACCAATCGACTTTACCTTTACTATTCCCTTATCTATCCACAATTTGCCCCGTTCGTAGCGTACATGGGGAGAACCTTTTTCATAATCGGTATCTAAAAAGGCCTCCATTATGGTAGGAAGGGCCTCTTTAGCACCCAACATAGCACGAATCGCTGGCCTTACGAACAATTCAAAACCAACAAAACATGCTCCTGGATTCCCGGATAAACCGAATAGTAATTTGTTCTGGATAACTGCTGCTGAGGTAGGACTACCAGGTCTCATGGATACCCGATTAAATAGCATATCCTCACTCTGTTCGCGAAAGATTTCTGCCATAATATCATAATCGCCAACTGAGACACCACCTGTAGTAATGACGATGTCCATGTCATGAAGGGCTTCTGTCAATAAAGCTTTTGCCTTTTCCTTATCATCAGGAATAATCCCGTATTGATAAGGAATTGCACCAGCTGCTTCCACCATAGCTTGCACCATATAGCTGTTACTATTGCGAATTTTGCCGGGAAACAATGCCTGTTCAATGGGCAGTAATTCCGTTCCTGTAGCAAAAATACCTACTTTAGGTTGGACATATACCTTTACACGATGATAGCCAAACGTAGAAAGCAATGCCATTTGACCCGGTTGAATCAATCTCCCTGGCTCTATAATAGCTTGCCCCTCTTGAATCTCTTCACCCACCTGAGCAATATTCTGACCTTGTCGTACGTTATGTTTAATTTGTACATAAGCTTGTTCATTCTGTTCGTATTCCTGTGTCTGTTCAAACATAATCACTGCATTAGCACCTTCAGGGACGCAAGCACCGGTCATAATTCGAACAGCCTCCCCCTTATTCAGCTTCATAGTGGGGGCAATCCCTGCTGCAATATCTCCTACGATTCGATAGGTAAGCGGCTCATGTGGTGTAGCTTCCTCAAATTCTGCACACCAGATAGCATACCCATCCATACCCGCCCGCCGGAAAGCTGGGACATCATTCGTTGCATGAATAGGCTCAGCTAATCGCCTGCCTAAACTGTTTACCAATGATACTACTTCCGTGGTCATGCTTGTTATGCGAGAAAGAATACGGTTTTGTGCTTCTTCAACTTTAAGCGCCCTTCGCTGAAACCGGTGAGATCTATTCATGTATGTCACACTTTCCTTTAGTGTACAGGTTCTTGTTATAATGCCATTATATTTTATTATACATCATGGAGGCCAATCAAAACGTAACGGACTGTGTCTCTATTATTCGTTCAGGATGCGTGTATACATTTAACGTATTCCCTCTGATAAACCCTACCGTTGTAATACCCAACTCTTCGGCGAGATCAAGTGCGAGGTTTGTTGGAGCTGATTTAGAGAGAACAATGCCCACACCTATTTTCGCCACCTTTAACAAGACCTCTGAAGATATCCTTCCACTAAAGGCAATGACCTTATCCGATAAGCCAATGCGATTCTGCAAGCAATAGCCGTACACCTTGTCTAAAGCATTATGCCTGCCAATATCCGTTCTTGTCACTACAATTCCTTCTTTACTGCATAAGACTGCGTTATGGACACCGCCTGTCTGCTTAAAAAAAGAAGAGTTGTCTTGCATATGGTTCATCATCATCTGACAATCCATTACGCTGATCTGCTGTTTTGACATGATTGTTTTGGCAGTTCGCACATCACTTTGCAGATAAAATTGTCGGCTTTTACCACAACAGGAACCGATGAAACGCTTAGAATGCTGGGGTGATAGCTTACTTTTATTTTTTAGCTCCACATAAGCAAATCCAGATTCTTCATTAATATTCAATGACTCTAATTCATCTGGTAGTCTGATAACACCTTCTGATGCTAGGAATCCAAGAAGAAGCTCTTCCATATGTTCTGGCGTGCACACCATTGTTGCAAATTCCATCTCATTTACTATTATGGTTAGCGGATATTCACACGCAATCTCATCATCAATTATCCGGAAATCCTTTCCATCATATCTCATGATAGCTCGTCGGGATGATACTTCCTGACTCATGGCAATCTTCCTTCCTTTTAATAGACCTTTTTACCAAATAAAAAATGCCACAAGCTAGACCTACCTTGAAACAAGGGGACAACTTGCGGCGGTTAGTCTTTAGCAGGTACGCTACCAAGTTCCAACTGCTGTATACTATATGTTTATCATCAGCGATCCGATCCAAATCTGCGCTCAATATCTTGGTCAAAAACAAAAATGGACATCCCAAAATCACTTTCAATATCAATATCTACGAATAGATCTATGAACGTTGCACCAAGAAGCTCTTCCATCTCAACAGGACGCGTCTTGTGGTACATTTCTTTGACCATCTCCGTCCGAGCTGAGCGAAGCATTTGCTTACCTGTATCTGCTGTTGCAATAAACTTCTCTACTGGGGAGAGATTGCCTTGCATTTCACAAATTGCCCAGTTTTTGCAGAATGTGGTTTTTATTTGACTAGGCCCTTTTCCCATATGACGTTTACGGAAAGTCCTGACCAAGTTGCTAAATTCAGCTTCATAGTTCGTCATGTTAGTCAGCTCACTTATTCAAATATATACCTATTTTATAAATTCTAACAGTATCGATGTCAACAACTCATGACTAAAGTTACGAGCTTGTAACTACCCGATAGTACACGCATCTTTCGACTCCTATCTTTTCTCGCTTTTACAAGCGTGGTGTTACATCAGGGCAGGTTGACATCTACCCAACAAAAGAAGCTATGCTCCTGTTGTTACTTCAACGATGTACTCTATTCCTTTTCGTTGAAGATTCATGGCCCCAATACGATCATCGTTTGAGGTGTAATGGCAGGCTTTACAGCAGAATACATGCATTTTCTTGTTTCGATTGGCTTTCTTTGTATGCCCGCACTTTGGACAAGTTTGCGATGTGTATCGTGGGTCAACTGCCATCACCTTTGATTGGTGCATCAAAGCTTTGTATTCTATCATTTGACGCAATTGATAGAATGCCCAAGATACATATTCATAACGATTTTTGACACGTACACGTTCAGTAGCATTGCGTACACCTGTCAAGTCTTCAACAACAAAGAGTGTATTTGCTCCATATCTTTCTACGAGTGCCTTACTGACAGTGTGATTAACATCTGTCATCCAACGGTTTTCTCGTTGACCGATTTTCTTCAAACGTCTACGTGAAGAAGCAGTTTGCCTCATTTGTAGTTGCTTACGTAAATGTTTATACTTCGCTCTTTTATGTTTGATATGTTTGCCCGTAAAGAATGTAACCTTACCCTGTGAATCATAAGCTGTGGCGGTAAAGTTTATTCCCATATCAACCCCAACCACTTGCTTTACTGTGTGGAAATCTGATTCAGGGATATCCTTTGTCATCGGAATATGCAAAAAGAACTTCCCATATTTATGGACGAGTTTAGCTGTGCCAAAAGTCCAAGAACCGTCAAAATATCGTTCCATGGCTTTTAACTCAAATGGAACTTTGATTCTGCCTTGTAAGGTGTTCACTGAAAACAATCCTTGGATAAGTGAATAGTCACGATTCCATACAAGATCATACTCTGTTTTTTTGAAAGCATTTTTCGTCCAAACATGTCCGTTACTTTTGGTAGATTTGTAACGTGCAATCACAGTCTTCATAACAGATTGTGCCATTTGTGAGCGTAGTAGGTATTCCGTTCGCAACACATCGTAAGTCATTTTATGTAGCTTTGGCTGCGACATCTCTTTTGTTTCAAAGATAAGAGAAGAAACATAGTTACAACCAGAACGATAGGCATGCAAAGTTTGTTTCAATAATTCTACTTGCTCTACAGTTGGTTTTATTTTGATTGTAGCTGTGATTGTTATTTGCATATTCTTCACCTCACCTTCACTAATGATATTATATCAAAAAATTAGTGAAAGCTAGCGATATTTGAGAGAAGAAACAGTGGAGTGTCTCCACTGAGAAATGATGAATAAGCAATTGCAATCAGGCTATACAAGAAGGGGGAGCTTACTTGTATAGGTTACAAAGGGGGAATTTGCCAGTCAATTGGTTCCTCTCCCATTTCCAAAAGAAATTGATTAGCTTTAGAAAAAGGTTTGGTACCGAAGAATCCCCTACTTGCAGATAGTGGGCTAGGATGAACCGATTCCAAAATGTAATGTCTATTGGTATCAATCATACTTTTTTTATCTTGAGCATTTCTCCCCCATAAGATAAAGACCACTGGCTTATCTCGTTTGTTTATCTCTTCAATCACACGATTGGTAAATAGCTCCCAGCCCCTACCCTTGTGTGAATTGGCTTCCCCATCTCTAACTGTTAATACCGTGTTTAACAAAAGTACACCTTGTTTTGCCCAAGACACTAAATATCCATGATTAGGAATTGAACAACCTAAGTCATCTCTCAATTCTTTATAAATGTTTACGAGAGAAGGGGGTGTTTTAATACCTGGATTGACTGAAAAGCTTAATCCATGCGCTTGATTAGGACCATGATAAGGGTCTTGTCCTAAAATAACTACCTTCGTATTTTGATAGGGCGTATGATGCAAAGCATTAAAAATATCATATTTATCTGGATATACAGTTTTAATAGCATATTCGTTCCGTAAAAACTCTCGTAGATGTAAATAGTATGGTTTCTGAAATTCACTCTCTAATAACGGAGCCCAGTCGTTTTTTAAAATGGACATGTATATTACCTCCCCGCTTTTATTGCTTCTTAAGCATAAGATAAAAGTAACAGATCGCCAAGTCTCTGACGCAAACAGGGTCTTAGTACTCACTTATACTATCTTCCCAGCTTGTACAAAAAAGGTTGCCGGCTTTTACCGACAACCTTCTTCCTACTACATTTCAGTGCATCCCTCTAGAGACTAGCAACATATTGTTTTCCTTTTTCCGGGTCATATTCTTTTTCCCATTTAGAAATAACTACAACAGCTAGAGCATTACCAATCACGTTAACAACTGTCCGCGCCATATCTAGCAAACGGTCAATACCTGCGATAAATGCTAAGCCCTCCAGTGGAATTCCTACCGTTCCTAAAGTAGCAAGCAATACGACGAAGGAAACACCTGGTACACCTGCAATTCCTTTAGAAGTTACCATCAGAACTAGCATCAATGTAATCTGTTGGTACAGGGATAGATCAATTCCATACATTTGTGCGATAAAAATGGCCGCAATCGCTTGATAGAGTGTGGAACCATCTAGGTTGAAGGAGTACCCGGTCGGCACTACAAATGAAGTAATTGCCTTTGGACATCCGAACTTCTCCATCTTCTCCATAATTTTAGGTAATACAGTCTCCGAGCTAGCCGTGGTATAGGCCAATAGCATTTCATCTTTTAGGATTTTCATAATGGTAAAGATGCGAATGCCACTTATTCTAGCTACTATACCTAGCACCACGAAAATAAAGAAGAACATAGCCCCATATACCAATATCATGAGTTTACCCAGTGGAATGAGTGATTGTAAGCCAAATTTAGAAACTGTGATACCAATTAAAGCAAACACACCGAATGGAGCAAATTTCATAATTTGATTGGTTACCCAGAACATGGCCTCCGCCACACCATGGAAGAATTGTAATACTGGCTTACCCTTGTCACCAATCGCTGCTACACCTAATCCAAACAAAACAGAGAAGAAGATGATCGCAAGCATGTCCCCTTTTGCGATAGACTCAAAAACATTTGTGGGTACAATATTAACAAAAGTATCTGCAAAACTGTGATTCGTAGCTTGATCGGCTGTCTGCACATATTTGTTGATATCGGTCTTAGATAACTCAGCCATGTTGACTCCCACACCAGGCTTAAAGATGTTTGCCGAAAGTAAACCTACCACGATAGCAACAGTGGTAATAATCTCGAAATACAAGATTGTCTTACCACCAATTTTCCCTAGTTTCTTTATGTCGCCAACGCCTGCTACACCGACAATCAAACTAGCAATTACAATTGGAACTACGATCATTTTAATCAAGTGAAGAAAAATATCCCCGATTGGTTTAAGATAGCTTTCTATAACGGGATTATTAAAGAAAATTGCACCGACTGTAATACCTAAAACAAGTCCAATCAGGATCTGTACTGCTAAACCATATTTTTTCATTTCAGCACCTCGCTAATAAAAACTTAAATTATTTACAAAGAAAATTACCGACAACTGAGATAGAAACAAGTAACTCGCGATCATTGAGGGTATGATTCAATCAAACTAAGTGAGAAAATAATAAAACAGGAGGATATCATTATTGGCATAAATGTAAATATAATTGTTATTTAATTTTGTTGAATGATGATCGCTTTCTTATTTTATCAATCCTTTAGCAAGTAGACAATATATTTTCACAACTGAGCGCATATTCAGATCCAATATGTAACAAGTTTAATTGACAACTATTTATGAGTTATATAGTAACAACCATACCTATTATTCACTATTTATGGCGCTATATTACCTTTGGTTTATTTATTCCCCATTGATTTCTGAGACATCCAATTAACAAAAAATTGCCTATTATGAAACAAAAAAAATAAAAAAATAAAAATAAAATAAAATAAAATATCTCTCTAACATACAGAAGGATATTCAATACAATTGAATTAGGCGATAGTAACACCTGCAACAGCCGTAGCTGCTGTTACATTACTAGAAGTGATGGAGTAAACATCAATAGACGAGTTTGTGCCGTACTGGTATTGCCAAGGTTACAATTGTTCCTTGAACTGGGTTAAAGGTGTTATTAGGAGTAGGTGAACTATAGAGTTGAGCTGTGATGGTTACTGTTGTTCCAATCAAAGAAATTGTTGCAGTGGTACTAAAGTAAGCCGAGATAGACGTAATAATACCGTCACGTGGAACAGTGTAAGCGAAGTTAAGAAGTGTACCTACTGCTCCAGTCAAATCGATGGTGGTTCCAAGAGCAAATACCGTCGGTGCTGAGCTTCCAAAACCAACCCTAGTACCAGCAAGGCCACCGGCAAGAGGAGTTCCTGATGCAAACGGAATAATTGAACCAGCCCCTGTTGAACCAGTTATACCTGTAATCGGGGGAAAGTGGTGAAATGTGTGCAGGAAAACGACGAGGAAGAGCTCTGTAGATCATCGTAGTTATCGTTAAAACTAGATTAACACCCCTATTATATTTGACCATTTTTATCTAAAACAAGTTCGACCGTGACCTTTCTACCATAACTACACATATACATAACTATCTGAGTTAAAGGAGGTACCATAATTGCGTTTTTCCCTATGGTCTCCCTTTAGCTATGGCAACGGAAAACTTCACGCTCTGTATGTAATCATCTTTCTTCTATATGAAAAGATGGTAAGCACAGTAAGTAACCAAGTATACAAATGCCAGCTTACCACATCATGTGTGTACCCCCGCTTACGCCTCTAGATAGTGGTCCGAGCTCGGGTTACCCCATTTTTCAATAATCCCGGAGGTGAACAAATTACCGTGAATATTTCATCACACGATTGTGACCATCATCATCCTGAAAGAGATGTCCTTGTTAAACTCTCCGCTGATACCTCTTCTATCACAGTTGGGAGCATCATTACATTTACAGTTCAAGTATTTAATAACAGCAGGGGAATTTTGACCAACGCCTTCCTGTTTAATCCGACTCCTACAGGTACTGTTGTACCAAATAGTGTCACTGTGAATGGATTCCCTCAACCTGGAGCTTCACCCGTAACTGGCATCAGTCTGGGTACCATCCCTGTACAAGTCAATTTTGTAAGTGTTACTTATCAATTTCGAGTAGTCTCTGTCCCATCCCCAGCAGAGATCATCGGCCAAGCAACGTTAACTGGTACACTTCTCTTCTCAAGGGGTCGACAAGTCGCTATTTCTGTCCTTTCTAATGTAGCTACGATTCCTTTCCCTGGTGCCTGTATTCCACTTCAAGCAACAAACAATGGAATCATCGCTCGGGAAGGTGAAGGTGTTAAATCGTTTATTAAAATCGCTAATCCAAGTCGAAGTCCCCTCTTGTTTAAGTTACTTTCTCATCCAAAACATGGTTGTATGAAACTCTTAATTGATGGTCGATACGCCTACAAACCAAATCGCGGTTTTTCAGGAGAAGATATCTTTACTGTTTTAGTTGTAGATCCCGTTTGCCACTTCACAGCTATAGCACGAGTCATTGTTCAAGTTAAGAAAAAACGGTGTCACCATCACAAATACAGTTCTTCTAGCTCTCCACATTCTCATTCTCATTATGATTCTCATTATGATTCCCATTCTCACCCACATTCTCACTCTCATTCATACTCTCACCCACATCCCACCCACACTCTCATTCTTGTGAGTGTTCCTACAGCTATTCCGAAAGTTGTTCTGAATCCAGTAGTAGTACATGTACCGAGGAGTAATCCGTTTCTTCACAGAAAAAGAAGCCTGGCGATACATGCTACTCCAAACCCATCAATCCTTGAAAGCACCGCTATATATCAAATGCCATGCTAAATAATCACTTTCACATAGAAAACGGCTATTCCAAATAGGAATGACCGTTTTCTTGTTATTTTGAATTTAACAAATATAATATCGTAACACATTTGTTAGAAATTACAATAGCAAATCCCCCTATCCTTGCCTTAAAATAGGTAACGTATTTTTCGTAGCAACATATATTAGGGAGGAAACAAACAAGGATGAATACTCAATCCGTTAAGATTACCAACTGTGATCCATCAGCATTAGGTTTATTTGGTTTGGCTATGGTAACATTGGTAGCTTCTATGCAAAAACTAGGCTTTACTGAAGGGCTATCCATGGTCGTACCATGGGCTATTTTCTTAGGGGCCTTTGCACAACTATTTGCTTGCATAAACGATTCTAAACGCAATAATATTTTTGGTACTACCGCTTTCGGCGCTTTTGCATTTTTCTGGTTTGCTATGGCATTTTCTTGGATGATTCAGATGGGTGTTTTTGGGGCGGAAATGGCTGCTAAAGTAGATAGCAAACACCTTGGCATTGCTTTCCTTGGTTATCTGATCTTTAGTGTATTCATGACGATTGGTGCCGCTGAAACGAATAAAGTTCTTTTCATCATCTTTGTTTTCATTGATTTCCTATTTATCGGTCTTACTTTCAGTAGTCTAGGAATCGCTAAAGAACCTATGCATACTCTTGCTGGAATATCAGAACTACTCATTTCTTTATTCTCATTCTATGGTTCAGCTGCATGTGTGCTTAATGCACATTTTGGTCGTGAATTCCTACCAATTGGCAAACCAATGGGCATCTTCAAAAAATAAAGAACGGTATACCTGTTTCTACAAAACCGCTTACGCCCTTGCGTAGGCGGTTTTTATATTTCGATTTATTCTTTATGATAAAGGGAATAGGGTACTTGATTAGGCACTCCGACCACCACAATACGTAATCCATCATTGTTTGCCTGAAATAAAAGATTTCTTGAAGCATCTTCTTCTACCACGACAAAATCTTTACATTTCAATTGTTCATGAACATCATTTGCTACATCATCTAGGTTCCCTTGTCCATGAGTTACATAAAATGCCAACGTCGTATCAGCCGGTATCTGGTAAATGTAACGCTGATTCGGTGCAATCTCCACATCCATCATTATAGCTTTTGTTTGTAGCTCTATAGGAGCAGGAGAACCTATAAGATGCTTTACACGAACCCCAATTTGTTCTTCTGTTACCATGACCTGTTGCTGTGTAAGATAGGAATAGGTAGGGACTTGTTTAAAACTTTGACGTAAATCAGGCTCAAACCAAATTTGCAGGAGTTCCGTGTCTTTCTTCAGCTTTTCTGTATGCTTAACTCCACTGCCTGCTTGAATGATCTGTAAGCTTCCTGCTGATAAATTTTGGTGGTGCGCAAGCGAATCCCCATGCTCTACTTCCCCTACCAGTACATATGTTACAATTTCAAAGCCCTTATGAGGATGCTCAGGGATTTGGTACGTCTCGTTACTGTATGCCCATGCCCAATAAAAGAGAGGTCCTACACGTGTTACAGCGCCTTTTTCTCCGGGAAAGGAAATAGCACGAAGCTCTGTAATCTCTCCTCTACCAAAATAGCTACTACCCTGTTGATCTGGAGGATATCTCTTGATGGTCATCTACACTCCACCTTACTTTTCTCTAATTTTAGACAAACTTAATGTAATTTTAGCAAATTTCAGATAAAATCAACATAATGAAAACACCTTTCCAAACATTCCCTTATTTAAGGTAAGTTTAAGAGTAGATTAAGTCGAATGAAAGGTTTTTCATCTATAATAGCCTAGTAAAAGTAAAATAGTATGCTCCATATCCATTATGTTTGGGTAATACTAGAAATATTAAAAATTGTGGGAGGAAAATGAATGTCTAACCAACCAGTGGTGAAATTAGAAAACGTGACAAAGAGAATTGCGGGAAAAACACTTGTTAGAGACCTGACGTTCTCTGTACAACGTGGGGAAGTATACGGTTTTCTTGGTCCCAATGGTTCTGGTAAAACTACAACCATCCGTATGATCGTTGGCCTCTCTTCCATTACGGAAGGCGAAATATATGTAGAGGGTTACAATATTAAAAAGGATCGGGCAAAAGCGATGGCTCATGTCGGAGCAATCGTTGAAAATCCTGAACTATATGGTTATATGACCGGGATGCAAAACATGATTCATTTTGCCCGGATGGCTGTTCAACCGGTACCAAAAGAACGAATCCACCAAATTATTGACCTTGTGGAGCTTTCAGGTGCCGTCAATCAAAAGGTGAAAACCTATTCACTAGGGATGCGTCAACGCCTAGGTATTGCTCAGGCTCTTTTGCACAATCCATCAATTCTGATTCTTGATGAACCAACGAACGGTCTTGATCCAGCAGGTATTCGTCAGCTCCGTGACTATCTGCGTGAATTAGCAAAACGTGAAAATATCGCTGTTCTGGTCTCCAGCCATTTACTCTCCGAAGTCGAGCTTATGTGTGACCGGGCCCTTGTTATTCAAGAAGGGCAATTTATTGAAGAGATGATTGTTAATAATCAAGCAACGGAAGTAAAAGGGCTATCTGTAGAGTTCGAAGTGGAAAACAGTCAGCAGACAGCAGACATATTACACGATTGGACAGTGGAGGTAATGAGTGACAAGCTACTCTTACTTCAAATCGAAAAATCGGATATTCCGATAATTGTACAACGTTTAGTTGAGAACAATTGCCCTATTTATCAAATTAAAATTAGAACCAAGTCGCTGGAAGATCGCTTCTTAGCTCTGACCAAAGGAGGAAAATAGCGATGAAATTTGTACATCTCATTCAAAATGAAATGATGAAAATTAATGCTAAAAAACAAACTGTGCTGTTCTTCTCCTTACTAGCAGTTCTTGTTTTATTAGCAGGGCTTGTAGGTAAACTTTATGCGACAGACCTGACTAATGGGATTGGTTATGCTGGATTCTCCATCTTTATGCACATAGGTCTTAGCTTTTTAATTACCTTATTTGGACTTGTAGTAGGCGCTCAAATTTTGACCGATGAATATAAAGAAGGTACCATTAAGCAACTATTGATTCGCCCTAGCAGCCGTACAACGATTTTACTGTCCAAATATGTAACAGTTCTTATCATGTTGGTTGCTGCCACTTTATTTTTGCTTTTGTTTAGTAGCTTAGTTGGATTGATCTTTTTTGGAACAAAATCAATGGCCGATCTAGATTTCAATACGCTACTACAAGGGTATATCTATAGCATACCAGCTTTGTTATTTTTAGCTACACTATCATTTTTCACTGCTACTATATTCAAGACAAATGCACTTGCGATTAGTGTAGCCATTATTGCTAACTTTTCTGGCTCAATAGCTAGTATGTTTACCAAGAAGTACGTCTGGGGTAAATTTGTGATTTTCAATCATCTGGATTTAAATGCTTACTCCCATAATCCATTGATCTCACGTTTAGCTACACCTGCTTATCCAGAATTGGGCATTTGGTTCTCATTGATGATTATCATCATCTATATCGCGCTGATGGTTTTCTTATCCATTCTGATTTTCAAAAAGCGGGACGTACAATAAACTGACCATAAAAAAATACGATATGCAAAAAGCTGGTTCTTCGCAATGAAGAACCAGCTTTTTTTATGATTACGTGAATCAGACTGAACCTGATTATTTTTTCGTTGGGTCAAATGAGCTTTTTAGCGAAACAATTAAGTTAAACACCAATTTCTCTGCGGTCGTATGCTTCGGATCAACATTGAAGTAGCCATGGCGGAAGAATTGGAATTTATCTTGTGGCTTAGCTTCTGTCATGTTTGGCTCTACAAATCCTTGCAGGATCTCTAGAGAAGAAGGATTCATATAATCAAGGAATGTTTTCCCCTCTTCTTCTTCCACATCTAAAATCAATGGCTCATATAGACGGAACTCAGCAGAAACAGCATGCGTTGCATCTACCCAATGAAGCGTCCCTTTTACCTTACGTCCTGTAAAACCAGAACCACTCTTTGTTTCAGGATCATAAGTGCAATGAAGCTCTACTACATTGCCATCCTCGTCCTTGATTACCTCGTTACACTTAATGAAATAAGCATGTTTAAGACGGACTTCATTTCCCGGGAATAGACGGAAATATTTACTTGGCGGGTTTTCCATGAAGTCATCTTGCTCCACATAAATCTCGCGCGTGAATGGAATCATACGAGAACCCATCTCTGGATTTTCTGGGTTAATTTCAGCTTCAAGCCACTCCACTTGTCCTTCTGGATAGTTGGTGATTACCACTTTAAGCGGTTTTACCACTCCCATTGTACGTGGTGCTTTCAGCTTCAAATCTTCACGAATAAAATGATCAAGCATTTTGGAATCGACTACGCTATAGCTACGGGCAACACCGATTTCTCTAGCAAAAGTACGAATCGATTCCGGTGTAAAACCTCTACGACGCAATCCCGAGATGGTAGGCATACGCGGATCATCCCATCCATCTACAATGTTTTCATCAACGAGTTGCTTCAATTTACGCTTACTCATAACCGTTTGCGTCAAATTCAAGCGTGCAAACTCGTATTGGTGTGGTACATGCTTCATCTCAGTCTCAGCAACCACCCAGTCATACAGAGGTCGATGATCTTCAAACTCAAGAGTACAGATAGAGTGCGTAACACCTTCAATTGCATCTTCCAATGGATGAGCATAGTCATACATCGGATAAATGCACCAAGTATCACCCGTGTTATGGTGAGTAGAGTGCGAGATACGGTAAAGAACCGGGTCACGCATATTCATGTTCGGAGAAGTCATATCAATCTTGGCACGTAGTACCTTTTCTCCATCTGCAAATTCACCCTTGCGCATCCGCTCAAACAATTCCAAGTTCTCTTCTACCGTACGATTGCGAAACGGGCTTTCTTTTCCTGTTTGCGTTAACGTACCACGATATTCTCGCATTTGCTCCGCAGACAAATCACACACATATGCTTTGCCCTTTTTAATAAGTAGTACAGCACGCTCATACATTTCCTCAAAATAATTAGAAGCAAAAAACAGCTCATCCCAATCAAAACCGAGCCACTTTACATCTTCCTTGATAGATTCTACGTATTCCTGTTCTTCTTTTGTAGGATTCGTGTCATCAAAACGTAAAAATGCTTTTCCTTTAAACTCTTTAGCCAATTCAAAGTTTAAGCAAATAGATTTGGCATGTCCTATATGCAAGTAGCCGTTTGGTTCTGGAGGAAACCGCGTCACGATCTCATCTACTTTTTTTGTTTCAAGATCATCAATAATAATGTTGCGAATGAAATTTGATGATGCCGAAGTGTTTTCCACTAAAATCAACCTTTCTCCACCAAGTTAACGTGTACCTTGTACCATCTCTGTAAGTAAAATAATACAGTTTACTACTTTTTAGTTCAACCTACCATCGCTTTTCAACTGATCTTTTTTAGTTTAGCCGTAAATACGCAAAAACTACACCTGCTTCTGACCAAATGATATGACAGAAACAAGAATATCTTAAACACCGTAAAATCGTTTTGTATTATGATAAAGAATCGAAGCCGTTTCCTCAATTGATAGACCCTTCATGCTGGCAATAACCGCACAGCTCTCTTTCATCATAGAGGGATGGGTGATTTGTCCTGTAAAAGGACCCTCAAACGGCCAAGGCCCATCTGTCTCCACCATCATTTGTTCAAGAGGATATTGTCGAACCAATTGCTGTATCTCTGGTTCATATACAACATCAGGTGTAACAGAAATATAGTAGCCATTCCTACTCATTCTCCGTGTAGTTTCCTCGCTACCTTTAAACCAATGAAAGTGGGCTTTCGTCACGTTATATTGTTCCAGCAGATCACAAGCTATCTCAGCATCTTCATAAACGGCATGAAGTATAATCGGCTTTTGATAAAGATCTGCTATCTGCACAAAACGCTCAAGCAATTGAATATATGGTTTTTGAGAAAAAGCTTGTCCATTATTCTTAGCCTCTAATTGAGTATAGTAAGGAAGGCCTACCTCTCCAATCGCTACCATCTCAGTTTGGTGTTGGTTTATCCAATCAAACAATTGCTGACACTCTGCTTCAGACGGCAATTTCTGTTCAGGGTGGAAACCATATGCTACTTTAACTTGTTCAGGATACCTCTGTAACCACTCTTGATTGACAAGAGAGGATGCCAAATTCATAGAAACGGCAATCACCCTTTTAATCCCACATGACTGACACTCATCCATGATCTGTTGGGCATCAGCAGGATTATACAAATCCAAGTGGATATGAGCATCAATCATAGGTAAGGAACAGTTCAGCATGAGAAACCCTCCTTTTGTATCGGCTATTTGATCTTCTTTATTGTAGCAATTTTTTACACTAAAGCAGAAAAGTCTACTGGCAAAAGCCCTATAACATCAGTTTTTTTATGCTTTTATAAAAAATTCACAATGTTTCACAAAAGTAAATAATCAGCTATTACTAATTTTATTTACGTATATGTATGTTAAAATAGATAAAATATGTTACTTAGGTTATGGAGAAAGGAGGCTCTTTCATTTGACATCACTAGAAAGAGTACTATCTGTTAGCAATGATTTCCTATGGACTTACATTCTCATTTTCATTCTCATTGCAGTCGGGATTTATTTTACGTTTCAAACGAGATTCGTGCAGATTCGCCTACTTGGGGAAATGTTTAGACTGCTCGGTGAAGGTGTTAATCGTAATTCTCGAGAGAAAAAAGGAGTTTCCTCTTTCCAAGCCTTTTGTATTAGTGCGGCCTCGCGTGTAGGTACGGGGAATTTGGCAGGGGTCGCTATTGCCATCGCAGTCGGTGGACCTGGAGCCGTCTTTTGGATGTGGGCGTTGGCTACGATCGGGGCAGCTTCAAGTTTTGTAGAGTGTACACTTGCACAGATTTATAAGGTGCATGATAAGCACGGTTATAGAGGTGGACCGGCTTATTACATGGAGAAAGCATTAAATAAGCGGTGGATGGGTATTACCTTCGCGGTTCTAATTACTCTTTGCTTCGGATTTGTCTTTAATGCGGTACAAGCTAACACCATTACAGCAGCGATGCACACTGCCTTCGGGGTAGATAAACTGATGATGGGTATCATTCTGAGTATCCTCACTGGTCTTGTTGTATTTGGCGGTGTAAAACGCGTTGCAGCTATCTCTAAATGGATTGTGCCGATCATGGCAATCGTTTATATTGTGATTGCTTTATTTGTAATGCTTATGAACTATCAACAGATTCCTGCTGTCTTCCTGAGCATTGTAAGTCACGCATTCGGTTTGCAGGAGGCATTTGGTGGCGGTATTGGGATTGCCCTTAGCATGGGGATCAAGCGTGGACTATTCTCCAATGAAGCTGGGATGGGTAGCGCACCTAATGCGGCAGCTGCAGCTGATATTACGCATCCTGTTAAACAAGGCTTGATACAAACGTTGGGTGTTTACGTAGATACGTTGTTGGTATGTAGTGCGACTGCTTTTATTATTCTTACATCAGGCATTTACGTAGATAGTGGTATGGGTGGAATAGAATTGACACAAGCGGCACTAAGCTCTCAACTCGGCTCTTGGGCTGTTTACTTTATTGCCGTAATTATATTCTTCTTTGCCTATAGTTCCATTATCGGTAACTACTACTATGGTGAGACTAACATTGATTTTATTCGTAGTGAATCGCACACATGGATGCTTGTTTATCGACTTTGCGTCATCGGTATGGTGATGTTTGGCTCTCTAGCAAAAAATGATTTCGTTTGGACATTAGCTGATTTATTTATGGGTATGATGGCTCTTCTTAACCTGTTTGCTATTTTCCTACTTGGAAAATATGCATATGCTGCGCTAACTGATTATGTACAGCAGCGAAAAGCAGGGAGAGATCCTGTCTTTTATGCGGATTCCATTCCGGGTCTGGTAAACGCAGAATGCTGGGAGCGAGATCCAAATAAAGTAAAAGAAGTCTCTTAACAGCAAAAATTGACAACGCACGTATATAAACACACCGAAGAGGACACTACCAGCCAGTAGTGTCCTCTTCTAATTACACATGGGCTTTTGCAAACAATTCCATAAACCACTGACGGAATTCTTCTACCCGAATCTCCAAGCATACTTTCGTATTCGCTTGTTTTTGATAGTAACCACCTAGATCAACGATAGTCGCTCCAGCAGAATAACTGCCATTTGTTTCAACGTCTACGAAGCATTCCCTTGTGACAAAAAGCTCAGGCTTTACTACATAAGCAATGGCGCATAGATCATGCATATGTAAACCAGTCGTTAAGCTACCACCACGGTAATGTTGAAATAAACCATAGAGCATTTCTCCTGTTCGATTCATTTCTTTCATAGCTTCTACATTTTCCTTAGTCAAGGTAGCTAAACTTGTTACGTCTAAGCCGCACATCGTAATATCTAACCCTGATTGTAAAACGATTTTAGCCGCTTCAGGGTCAACAAACATATTAAATTCCGCCGCAGGAGAGTGATTACCGCGAGAGGCTGACCCACCCATTAGCACAATCCGTTTGATATTTTGCTTGCATTCGGGATAAACAGATAATAGTAGGGCAATGTTGGTTAAAGGCCCAATTGGAACTAGCGTAATTGCTTCTTCACTGTTCAATATAGTGTTACGCATTGCCTCAATAGCATGAACACCCAGTGGCTCCTTCTTTGGATGAGGAAATTCATACCCATCTAGCCCAGAGTTGCCATGGATATGACTAGAGTCCTCTAGCGTCCGTAATAAGGGCTTGATTGCACCCTTAGCAACGGGTACATCACTATGAAAGAATTCGAGGAGCTTTAACGCATTATTGGTAGTTTTATCGCACGACACATTGCCAGCAACAGTGGTGATTAATTTCACATTTATTTGTTCATGAAATAGAGCCGCTGCGATTGCAACTGCGTCGTCTATTCCTGGATCGGTATCAATGATAATGTGGTGAGTTTGTTCCATCTCGATTATCCCTTCTTCCTATCTTCTGCATAACCGTTTACACCTATCATTGTAAAGAGGGTCTAGCTAGGTGTCAATTGAGAGGCATACCTTTCAAGCTGTATACGAGTCCACGATTTTTTATTTTGCATAGATAAAAGCCGCTCCCTCAGGAACGGCTTACAGACCTCTGTATTCTTCGTCAGAGCTTTTACTCCAAAAAAGCTCTGCTTGTGTAACGTAATTCTATGATACTCCGAACAGATAAGACGATTTGCGCTGATAACTCTACTGGTTCATACATCTACTGGTCGATTCATTCTTTTATCTGTAGGTACTACTGTTATTATTTCTTTGCCTTTTCCAGAGCTTGATCTACAGCTTCTTTTACTGCATTACTAGATTTAGATGCGCCAGAGATAGCCTCTACGCCTTCCGTGCTTTGTTTTTCAATGATTTCAGGGATCGTATTCTCCATAACCGCTTCAATCAAGTTTTGTGTTTCTTCGTGCTCTACAATCTTAATGGCATCAATTTTGCCCGATTTCACTTCTACAGCTACTTTAATATCGCTACTAGCACCACGAGCGACACCGTCGTACGTGCCATCTTTAAATGCACCAGTATCAGTGTTTGTAGAGTCTGCTGCTCCACAACCAGCTAGCATCAGCGCCGCCATTGCTAGCGTGGCTACTAGATAGATTAGTTTTTTCATAATCGTTCTCTCCTCAATTTTCTCGCTTACAAGATTACTTCGCGGCCTTTGCGGCGTTTTGTCCCGCAATGCGACCAAATGTGACAATATCAGCCATAGCGTTACCACCTAGACGGTTACCACCATGAACGCCACCTGTAACTTCACCCGCTGCATACAAGCCTTTAATCACTTGGCCTTCTTTATTCATAACTTCCGCATTCGTGTTGATTTGTAGACCACCCATAGTGTGATGTACCGCAGGAGTTACTTGAATCGCATATACCTTACCTTGGTTTAATTGGAGAGGCAAATCGTCACGCTGAAATTCCTTATCTTGTTTGGCTGCTACCGCATCATTATATGTTTTCACGCTTTGAGTCATAGCGTCTTTATCTACACCAATTTTACCAGCCAACTCTTCTACAGAATCAGCTTCTGTTACTAACTGCATGTTGAAATATTCTTCTACTGCTTTCAGACCTTTTCTAAGACCCTCATCAAAGAACAGGTATGCTACGCCATCTTTTTGGTCCAAAATACCTTTAGACACTACGTCACGAGTCAATAACTCATTGATGAAGCGCTTACCGTCTGTATTGATTAAAATAGCACCATTACCGCGAACAGCTTCTGTTACCATAACACCTTTTTCAGGAACCACAGTTGGGTGTGTTTGGATTTCAGCCATATCAACTAGGTTCGCCCCCACGCCTTCACCTAATTTAATACCTTCACCCAATGCTCCTGGATGGTTCGTTGTAGCAAAGCCTTTTAGTTCTGGTTTGTAAGAAATGACCATGTCCTGGTTAGCCGAAAAACCACCTGTAGCCAAGATTACTGCCTTTGCATTGATCGTGTAAGCTTTCCCGTCTTTATTCTCAGCTTTAACACCAGTAACCTTGCCTTCTTGATCCTTCAAAATTTCTACCGCTTTATTTTTTAAACGAACATCAACGTTCTTCTCTTTCACTTTATCTTTTAGAGTAGACACAACATTGGAGCCTACAGCTGCTCCACCTGTGGGACGATGAATACGACTTACGCTAGCTCCAGCTGCACGGCCAACGTCAGACAAATCAGCTCCCATTGACTCTAACCAAACGACAGAATCTTTTGCTTGTGTAGTCAGAACTTTTACAAGCTCAGGGTTATTTTTATTGTATCCACCCTTCATTGCATCTTGGTAAAACAGCTCTTGGCTGTCTTCAATTCCTTTTTTCTTTTGTGCTTCCGTCCCTGCAGCATTTAATCCAGCAGTAGCGCGAGTCGTGTTACCACCAACCATCGGCATTTTCTCTAGTACGATTACTTTGGCACCAGCATCTGTTGCTTCTACCGCAGCAGATAGACCAGCTCCACCTGCACCAATTACCACGATATCTGTATTTTCATCTTGAGGAGTTGCTGCCTCGGTTGTAGCCTTTCCTTCTGTCGTGCTCGGAGTTGTTGAACTTCCACATCCAGACAGTACAGGAACTGCCAAGAATGCAGCCATCATAAGAGACATCCACTTCTTCATGTTGAATCCTCCCTTTTTTCTACCTTACTTGATAAATGGATATTCATTACCTCTTTACTTTTCTCTTGTATATGAAAGCGATAACGTTATCCTTCGATGGTAGTATAAACAGTAGAGCCCTTAATGTATGTGAATAATTTCACACTACATTTTTTTTTATCACTCGTTAATCCTTCTTTACTCACTTTTGCTAAGTATAGGATTTATCTGTAAGAAAAAGGAAATTTCTTATTCTGTATCCAGAAATGTTCACTATTGCTTTTATTCCTATATCTGTACGATTTTCCCCACTTGGAGGCATGTCATTTTTGGTGTCAGAAAGCATAGTTTGTGAATGTGATAACATTCACAAAACGTTCACTGTCATCTTTACTAGGTCACCACTATAATAAATCTCGTAAACACTATTGTCACAGTGTTAATTGTACAAAAGAAAAACACCGGTTTGCACATAAATCCTAACTACTTGGAGGGCTCACCATGAAAATTGCTGTTATTGGATGCACACACGCTGGAACCGCTGCTATTGTTACTGCTGCCAAATTATATCCGGATGCTCAGATCACGGTTTATGAGCGAAATGACAATATCTCCTTTCTTTCATGCGGAATAGCTTTGTATGTAGGTGGTGTTGTAAAAGACCCTCAAGGATTGTTCTACTCTTCACCAGCGCAATTAGCTGATCTGGGCGTGGTTACGCATATGCGCCACGATGTTATCTCTGTTGATACTGATCAAAAAACTCTAGTAGTTCGCAATTTAAATACAAATGAAGACGTAACAGATACCTTTGATAAATTGATTGTTACAACTGGTTCATGGCCGATCATGCCTAATTTAGAGGGCATACAACTAGACAACATCGTGTTGTCCAAAAATTTTAATCACTCCAATACTATTATCGAAAAAGCAAAGACTGCTAAAAATGTGGTCGTTGTCGGTGCTGGCTACATTGGTATTGAATTAGTCGAAGCATTTGAGATGAATGGCAAACAAGTGACTCTCATTGATAGTGTTGACCGGATTTTAAACCGTTATCTAGACGAAGAGTTCACCCAAATAACCGAAAAAGAATTGCAAGATCATGGCGTTATACTTGCTCTAGGTCAAACTGTTACCAGATTTGAAGGTATAGACGGTAAAGTTTCAAAGGTCATTACCACCAAAGGCGAATACGAGACTGATCTGGTCATTCTGTGCATCGGTTTCCGTCCAAATACAGGCTTACTTGAAGGGCAAGTTGACATGTTGGGTAATGGAGCCATTATCGTTAATGAATACATGCAAACTAGCAAAGCAGATGTGTACGCTGCTGGTGACAGTTGTGCGATTCACTACAATCCTATCGGGCAACACGCCTATATTCCTCTTGCTACTAATGCCGTACGTATGGGTACATTGGTTGCTAAGAACCTGGTTACTCCTACAATTGCTTATATGGGTACACAAGGGACATCCGGGATTAAAATCTATGAGTATAACATTGCTTCCACTGGATTAACAGAAGGGGCAGCTTCCGATTTAGCTATGAATGTGAAGAGTATCACAATCGAAGACAGCTATCGCCCGGAATTCATGCCAGAACATGAAAAAGTGTTACTAAAAGTAGTCTATGAAAAGACTTCCCGTCGTATCGTTGGAGCCCAAATTATGTCCAAAGCTGATTTGACGCAAGCGATGAATACCTTATCTGTCTGCATTCAAAACCAAATGACAATTGACCAGCTCGCGTTTGTCGATTTCTTCTTTCAACCGCATTACAACAAGCCTTGGAATTTCCTGAATCAGGCTGGATTACAGGCAATGTAGAGCTAAAAACCGAGCAAATTGTTACGTACCGGGTACAGGTAAAGATAGATGTTCAGCAAAAAGAGCGTAAGCCATTACAGCTAACGCTCTTTTTCTCGTGATAGAATAAGCTTTCTACACCTACAAGCCAAGCAATTCCCCGTGTTTCATTACTTGTTTCTCATCCAGATAGAAGTCTGGCTGCATGACAACACAATCGATATGTACCCCTGCCGATATTACTCCACCAAAGGTATTGTTACTTCCGAAAGCGACATGGATTGTGCTGTATACTTTTTCATCCTCCAAGACTACTCCGGTGATACGAGCTTTGTCGTTTGTCCCTACTCCGAACTCTGCTAACAATCGGCCATCTCCATCGCCCAACATCTCCAATAGCTGTTCGCCGCTTGGACCTTCTGCTGAAATAATTCGTCCTTGGTCGAGAGTAAGCAGGACAGGTTCATGTAGTTTACCTATTCCTGCAATTGAACCATCAACTAGGATTTGCCCGGTAGCTGTTCCTTCTAGAGGAGCGATATACGCTTCACCAGAAGGCAGGTTACCTGATTCGCCTGGATTTACATACAAACCGGTGCTTGGAACACCATTTCTCTGTTCGATGGAAAAGCTCAGCGAGTAACCAGCTTTGTCAATTCGCACCTGTTTCGCTTCTGTCAGCATACTAGTTACCACTTCAGTCATTTCTTTTACTTTTACATAATCAGCTGCAATAGCTCCTGCCAGGAACATATCCTCCGTTATTCCAGGCATCGTGGCCACTCTTGCTCCTGCTGCTACCGCATTCTTTCTTGCATGCGTGTGTGTGAGGGAATGCTCCGTAATACCAATGACTACGTCAGCTTTCGTCATAGCGATAGCTACAGATGCAGGAGGCTCTTCCCCTGATTTTGTACGTTCCTGCATAACCATAAGCATGGTTTGGGCTCCTAGACTTTTTCCTGCCTTATAAAGAGCCTCCGCGAGCTTTTTCTTTTGGTCATCCGTTACAAGTAAGAGCGTTTCACCAGCTTTTACTCCCAAAGAGCTTTGTAGCACACTTTTACTAATTTCTACGATAGATTGTTGCATATGGACCACCTTTCTACTAACACCTCAGAAATTTTATCTACACATTCCGAAATATACTTTACCATGTTCATCTGACACAGGCACACGCCTCACTTACACATTTCAAGTGGAAGAACGGCTTTTCCTCCCACTAGCAATGAACAATCTCCCCCATATAACAATAATAAGGGTCACCCTCTATCACATGTTCCTGCTTTACTTCCGCAGATAGGACAGGAGCAGTAATCTCTTGGGCTACAATCAGCTTGCATTCATAGTAACGCTCACAATTTCCAATCACAGGTGTTGTAATAACTTGTGCCTCTACAAGAGTTAATTGGCAAGCAGAGATTTTGTCCACAGTACGACCTGATTGCATCCCACAAGCAAAAAGCTTTTCTCCCATATCTTCTGAAAAAGGAATACTGACCGTAAACTCTTGAGAAGCTTGTAAGAGCTGGGTGGTATGTCTGCTTTTACGCACCATAACCGTCAACGTTGGCTTGCCGAATAAAAAACCAATGCTCCCCCAAGCAATTGTCATCGTGTTGATCTCTTCTCCTACCTTTGTTGTCAGAAAAGCCCCTCTCCGATGTAGCCAATCTGTTGCGAGCTCTATTTGCTCCAAAAAAGCTACAGGCTTTTGATTTTCCTGCTTATGATCCTCCATATTCTTCAGCTGTTGATCCACTAGAGACACCCTTTCGATGTTTATCCTCCCCTTCATTGTACTGATATTTTACTAGTATCCCTTCTCTTTTTTTGACAAAAGCTTGTCCTCGCTTGAAAATCAAAAAATCCACCCCGTGTATAAGCACAGGATGGATTCTCTTCTTCTACTTATCTATTATTCGTCAGCTTAGCAATGGATGGTAGGATCAAACCAAGACCTAACAACACGAACGGTGTCACGATATTAAGCGTGATTTGGAAGTACCATTCTTCCGTAAAGGCAGGCACTTTTGGGAACATCCCCATCAAGCAAGCAAAGACCGTGAAGACAAAGCACCATCCACCAATTATCAAACCAAATTTGTTATTTTTCACAAACTGGTATTCAGACGTAAATTTATCAGCCATTTTCATTACAGCAATATATGCTGCGAATACCCACAGATAACGAAGCGGCATAACGACGGAATTCAAGTCTAACAACCAGTTAAACAATGTATTCATATTACCGATTCCCAATGCAGGTACTATGATGAGAATACCTACTAGAATCGCAGTCAAGATATAGCCATTAGTAGGAGTACCCTTGGCATTGGTTTTCAATAGTTTTCTTGGAATGTATTTCTCATCAGCGTCTAATAGCAACACTTTTAATGGCGCATCAATAGAGAATGCCAATGCTGAGATTTGAGCCAATGTATTAGAGATTGCATATAGAATTAAGAACGTGTTACCAATTCCATAGTAATTACCAAGCATCTGGAACGCATAGTATTGACCATTCATTTTTAAGTCAGCAGGAATATGATTTGCATCAAACATAATACCCATAGCATAGGAACCCAATAGGGCACACACTGCAACCATGATGGCCAGAATCAACATCCCTCTAGGGAATTCACGAGTTGGGTTATTAGTGAAGTTGACATAAGGTGCAATCTTCTCCGCCCCACCTACCGCAAAAACTAACATGGATAAGGTAGTAAAGTAAGCAAAATTAAATTCAGGAATAAATGTGCTAACCGTCATGTTAGTTGTTGCCACACTAACACCCGTTAAAGCTGGTGCAGTAACAGCTAGTACAATGTACAACAATGACATCACAAATACTGAGATACCAGCAACTGTCCCAATACGCTTCAAGGAAGAAATACCTTTAGACGCAATCCATACAAAAAATAAGAAGATAGCTAAGCAAGCTATTTGAATCGATAAGGTAGAAAATTCGCTGAGAATTTTACCGCTACCCGTAAATGTCCAACCTAGTGCAATCAAGATCGCTTGTGGTTTTTGTGCTAGATAAGGAATGTGAACAGCCCAATAGGTCCATGCTGCTAGATAAGCAATATTAGCTCCCATTGTTTCCTTAATCCATGTACTAACACCACCCTTGCCATCTTTAAAGGTGGACCCCAATTGTCCTACCATTAAGGCATAAGGAATAAAGTATAAGGCAATAATCAAAACCCAAGACGTAATAACCTGAAGTCCTTGGTTGGCAAAGTTATTAACAACGTTACCAAATCCCCATACTGATACAAATGCCATTAAGGCGATATTATACCAACGGAGTTTTTTTGCATCCGCTCCCATAAAAAGAAATTCTCCTTCCTAAAATAAAAAATATCACAGCTTTTCCCCTTGTAGATTATAAAGGAGGACTCAGTCTATTTGTATAACTAAATAAAAACATTTTTGTCTTTTTATCTATTGTTAATAATTCTAAAATCAAATTATGATGTATAAAGAATATATTTACCAAAAAGCATTAAATTATAAATGTCTATCAAAAAACAAAAAAGAGCAATTACATAAGTTACATGTAACAGCTCTTTTTTGTTATTTTTTTACGCTTGCACTACGCTTATGATTCAGTGTGTTAAAGAAAGCATTCGATCAGGATGGTTTGTACATATACATACATCTGGGTGCCAAGCTCTTATCCGCTCGATCTCACTAGCATCATCAATCGTCCATGCAAAAATTTCGTAGCCTTCTTCTATCATCGTCTGTACAAATTCTTTTGTCAGATAAGGATACGCCATAGAAAGAATAGTTGCCCCGGTTTCTACTAGCTGTTCTCGCAAAAGAACTGGCTTTCCCGCTATAATGAGTCCAGTTTTAATCGAAGGCTGTAACTCTTTGACCCTTTTGATGATCTCATGATCAAAAGACGTTAGGCATACCTGGGAAATCAGTTCATATTTTTCTACCAGCTCCACAACCTTTTCAGCTAGAAGGGGGTATAGGTTTCCTGCTGTCTTTAGCTCTACATTAAGGCGGCATGAATGATGCGAAACAGCTTGAAACAATTCTTCTAAGGCAGGAATCGTTTCATGTGAAAATTCTTCAGCAAACCAGCCTCCTGCACTCCATTCACGCAATTCTTCAAAGGTATGATCTTTGACTAACCCTGACCCGTTTGTAGTACGTTCTAGTGTAAAATCATGAATAAGCACAGGAACCCCATCTTTTGATAGCTGTACATCTACCTCAATCGCTTGAATACCCGGTTCTGCTAAAGCAAGTTTAATAGCTGCCATTGTATTTTCAGGCGCTCTTCCTGACCAACCTCGATGTGCCATGCAGTAGCTCATATGATCTCCCTATTTCTTCAACAATTTTTGGCCTTTTTCCACAGCTTTTAACAGTGCTTCGTCAATGGTAGCCTGACCTAAAATGATGCGCTGAATCTCTGTCATGATCACTTCCTGTAATTCCTTATAACCTGGTACCATTGGACGTGGTTTGCCATATTCTAACTGCTTTACTGCTACTTGGAAATTCGGATCCTGTTCATACACTTTTTTCATTTCAGCTGACTGGATTGCGTCTGATGTGACTGGCATATATCCTGTTTCAGCTGACCATACACTGGTTTGTGGGGTATCGGTTATCCACTTCACGAACTCCCATGCCGCCTTCTTTTCTGCATCAGAGGATTTTTGTAGGATGACCAGGTTGGCTCCACCTGTTGGTACTCCGAAATCCTTATTAGCTGGTAAGAAGGCCGTTCCTACATCAAACTTGGCTTTTTCCCGCATACCCTTCAACTCACCAGTAGTCGTAAAGATCATCCCGACCTGCTGATTTAAGAAGTCCTGCGCGACAACATCCCATGCATTGTACTTTTCACCTGGAGGAGCTTTCATAATGCCTTCTTTTAACATACTCATCCAGAATTCTAATGGCGCTTTACCTGCCTCTGTGTTAATGACTAAGCTCTTGCCATCTTCACTTAAGATTTGTCCTCCGCTCTCAAACACCAGCGCTTCATAGAACCAGATATCAATTGGTGTGGAGAAACCATATATTTTGGTTTTCCCGCCATCCTTTTTGGTTAACTTTTGGGAAAAGCTACGTAATTCATCCCACGTTTTTGGCCCATTAGGATCAAGTCCTTCCTTTTTCAGCAAATCTCGATTAACGTATAGCAAAGGAGTGGAGCGATTAAACGGAATGGCATATAATTTCTCATTCCAATAGGAGTTGCCCATGAGACCAGGATTGTATTTCTTCTCTTCTCCTGCGGCATATGGCCCTAGATCCTCTAATACCTTCGCATCAGCAAAAGCGCCAATGGAAGCAATCTCAACCATAGTAACGTCAGGCTGATTCCCCGCTGTTACTGCTGATAGTACCTTCGTATGATTCTCGTAGTAGCTTCCTTGATAGGAAGGCTTGACTACAATATCCTTATGAGTTCGATTAAACTCTTTCACCAGCTTTTGCACCATTTCCCCGTTGTGACCGCCTACTGCATACCAAAAATCAATCTCGACAGGCTGACTAGGTGCCGTTGCTTCCTGCTTTGGTTGTGTCCCCTGTTCTTTTGTTCCTGTTGCTTGCTGCTGAGCACATCCCGCCAGCATTCCCGACAAACCTACTGTACACATCAGAATAGATAAGCCCCACTTTTTCACGTTCTTGCCCTCCTTGGTTATCACTTTTTTATTTTGATTGGTAGACAAACGCGCTAATAATATGGCGTTGAGCAAAAAAGAAAATCAACAGAATAGGGAACACCAAAACCATATTTCCCGCCATCACCACATTCCATTGGCTACCACCATCCGCCGCTTTGAGCATGGAGATTCCGATAGGCAATGTGCGTACCTCGTTACTATTGGTCATGATGAGCGGCCAGAAGTAATCATTCCAGTGATAGATAAAACTAAACAGTCCAAATGTAACCAGCACATGCTTCGCCATAGGTGCCATGATGGTCCACATGATTTTCCATTCAGATGCATTATCTAGTCGTGCCGCTTCGATTACCTCATCTGGTACCTGCATAAAGGCTTGACGTAATAAAAAGATACCGAAGGCACTCGCTCCATAAGGTAAAATCAGTGACCATAACGTGTTTACTAGCCCCCAATGACTCATCTCCACGTAGATAGGTAGAAAGATGACTTGAGGCGGAATCATTAGAGCAATCAGAGTTAATCCAAACAAGAGGTTCCTTCCCCGAAACCGATACCTTGCAAAAGCATAGGCAGCAGGTACAGCGGTTAAAATCTGAAGAAATAAAACTCCAACCGCTACCAATGTACTGTTTAGTAAATATGTAAAGAATGGACCTGAGCTCCAAGCGATTAAAAAGTTTTGAAACTGCAAAGATTCGGGCCACCAGGTAGGTGGAAATTGAAAGACCTCCGGCAATGTTTTAAAAGCAGTCAACGCCATCCATAGGAAAGGAAAGACAAAGATGAGCGAAACTGCTAGTAACAGCATCCATTCAATCGCTTTAAGCGAAAGGTGTCCGACTTGCTTCACTTGTCATCTCTCCTTCTAGCGGTAGTGAACACGTTTTTCCATAAATAAAAAGTGCAGGAAAGTGACAACTCCGATGAGTCCTAATAGTAAGACAGAGGCCGCAGAGGCAATTCCTCCATTATAAAAATCCATTCCCTGCTCATAGATATAAAAGACCAGCATATTTGTGCTGTTAACAGGCCCTCCTTGCGTCATGATGTAAATGGTGTCGAAAACTTGAAAAGAGGAGATTATGTTAATGACTGTCAGGAAAAACAAGGTCGGTGACAGCATGGGAAGTGTAATCTTTTGTAGCGTGTTCCATTTGCTCGCTTGATCTAACGCGGCAGCTTCATAGAGATCTTTCGGAATACTTTGCAGTCCTGCAATAAAGACTAGCGTGTTATATCCTACTCCTTTCCAAACGCTAACTAGAATAAGCGAAATCATAGCGCTTTTTGTATCACTAAGCCATGAATAAGCAGGTAATCCGATGAATTCCAACAGGGCGTTCAACAAGCCATATTGGGGGTCCATGAGCCACATCCACAGCATAGATACTGACACCAATGAAATGATATGAGGGCTAAAAACAGCAGCTTGCATAATTCCGTAAATCTTAGCTGTTCGATTTAGCCAAAGTGCCAGGAAAAAAGCTAACAATATGCTGATAGACACAGTGCCAAAAGTAAACACAATGGTATTTAAGAAGACTAGGTGAAAATCTGGTTCACTTAGTAGCTCTCGAAAGTTGGCAAAACCTACCCACTCGATAGCATCCAAATTAAGTAGCGACCAATCATGAAAGCTAAGATAAATCATGTAACCGATCGGAAAGAAGAAAAAGAGCGTAAAAAACAACAGAGCAGGAGTAATGTATGCATATGGACGTACATTCTCAAAAAATTTCGTTTTCACCATCCGTTCCCTAGACCAGACCGATGGATTAGGCAACGGTTTGGTTTGTGTTGTAGCCACCTTTTCCATTCACACCAATCCTCCTGCGATTGCTGATTTTTGGTAAGGTAGTTGAGGAGGATTCTTTCGCATTCCTGTTGTTGGGTCAAAGAAATAGAGGTGTTCTGGAAGCACTGATACCATGACTTCTGCTCCTATATGAAAAAGTTGATCCGCCTCCTTCTTGACAATGATTCGCTCCGAATCAGTTTCTATGTAATACAAGACATCAGAACCGAGTATTTCACGTGAAATAATATTGCCTTTACTAGAGAAACCCGAAATAGTCGCCTGTGAGGAATGTTGTTCATGTTGAGCCACTACTTGTTCTGTCTTTATCATTACTTTTTCCGGGCGAAAACCTGCTATCATCCCTGTTCGTTCCCTCTGTTGGCAAATGTTCATGGAAGGTGAACCGATAAACTGCGCAACAAACAGATTCTCTGGTTCATGGTAGAGATTGATAGGAGATGCCACCTGCTTAATTTCCCCCTCGCTCATGACGACAATCTGATCCCCCATCGTCATTGCTTCTACCTGATCATGTGTCACATATACGAATGTCGTACCTAGTTGCTTATGCAAACTAGTTAATTCTACTCGCATCTGGTTCCGCAATTTAGCATCTAGATTAGATAATGGCTCATCCATGAGAAACACCTTTGGTTTTTTGACCATCGCTCTGGCTAATGCCACTCGTTGGCGCTGGCCGCCTGATAGCTGAGCTGGCTTACGATTCAAATAATCCTGTAGTCCCACGATTTCAGCAATCTCCTCTACCAATACCTTGCACTCTTTTTTGGAAACACCACGGTTTCTCAATCCAAAGCCAATGTTGTCAAAGACAGTCATGGTAGGATACAGCGCGTAGTTTTGAAATACCATGGCCAAATCTCGCTTACCTGGTGGCACATCGTTCACCTTCTGATTACCTATCCAGATCTCTCCTTCCGTCACGCTCTCAAGTCCCGCTATCATCCGCAGTGTAGTTGATTTACCGCAGCCGGAAGGACCGACCAGAACCGTAAAAGAGCCCTCAGGAATCACTAAATCCATTCCCTTTACGACCTGTTGATGTTGATAGGATTTCACCACTTGCTTTAGCACAACCTCTGCCACTCTACTCACCCTTTCTTTGTACACTGGTTAGCAATAGTTCATTGACAAACATTTGGAATGTTGAAAATCGATAATCAGGCTTTTCTTGCATTCGCTGACCTACTCCATACCACTCCAATAACACGCTATGCACACCAGCCGCACGAGCAGATAAGAGATCATACTTGCTGTCGCCTATCATCAGCGTCTTTTCAGGCGTAGCACATAAGTCTGCTATCGCCTTCTGTATCGGTTCAGGAGAGGGTTTACCAAGGGCTACATCATCGAGCGTGATCACCGTGTCCATTACGTGTAAGATGCCTCCCATTTCTAAGCCTTGGAGCGCAAACTCACGTTGTTTATTCGTGACAACTGCCAATTGAAACCCTTTTTGTCGAAGAGCCTCTAGCCCTTCTCTCACAAACGGAAATAAATGTACTTGCCTGTTATGATTCTTTTCCATGTAGGCAAAATAATCTTTGCTATATGCTGCTCGATCCCAAAGCTTTAGATTATTTGGCTGTGACTGGTCAAGTCGTGCAACCTTTTGTCCCTGATGTTCATGTATTCTTATTTCTACCGCATCTAAGAATTCTTCCAAAGCTTCTCCAAACCGATCTGTTATTTCTGCTCTCGTAAACAAACTAGGGCAATGCTCCTCTATCGTGTGATAAACCGCGTCTACCACTCCTTCTCTGCTATCAAGCAAGGTTCCATCTAAATCAAATAGAAGAGAGCTGCAATTCTTCATTCCCCATATTCTCCTTCCACAACTGATGATTTCCTAAGGACACTGCAATGGCTCCGTGTTGAAGGGCAGTCACCATCTGTTCACGCTTTGTGATCAAACCACCTGCTATAATCGGCTGTTGAAGGGAGTTTCGATACTCAATGATGTACTCCGGCAACAAGGCAGGCATAATCTCCACTGCATCCGGCTGCGTTTCCTGAATAGAATGAATTCCAGATTTCAAAGAATCGCTATCAACTAAGAACAAACGTTGGATAGTAAGCATTCCATGTTTTTTGGCTAATTTGATCAGCGTGTTACGCGTTGTAACGATTCCTGTCGGCTTCACATTCTCTCCCAAGTAGGCCATGCCTTCCCGGTCGTAGCTAATGCCTCCCATGCGTTCCAGGTGAAGAAAAACCGGAATCTGATGTGATTGAAACAAATCAACATAGCGTTTCATTGTGCCCAAATTCCCGATAGAAAGCACTACAGCGCTGATTGGAGCCTCCAATGCACGTTCCAGGGATTTTGGCTGTTTAATTGATGCAATGATTTTATGCTTTTCTAATCTGGCGTAAAACTCAGATTGGTTCATGTCTTTTATTCGCCTCCTGTTCAAGACAAAAAAACCTCAAATAGAACCTGCCAATACACTTTCTTTTAAAAAGAGTTTTTGGTAATTTCTATCGAGGTTTCTCCCTGACTCCAACCCAATTACTATCTACTTGTTAGTTGTATCTTACCTTTTGTTTTTTAATATGCTGTGTAGGTGTTGTTAAATTTAGAACATCATTTTGTTAAGACTAATTTTTTATGACACCCCAACACCATATACCTTCTAAACATCTTGATAAAATGTATATCTTATTGTGACATTTCCACCTAAAAAATTTCTGATAACCCCCTCCAGTATCTTTGTTTTTAAAATTTTTACACAAATGTAACAATATCTCCACTAATAATTAACATGATTATGCTCTTTCGAAATAATCCTTCATTTTATTCCATAATTACCCGATTAATTAATAGAACAGAAATAAAATGCTGCCTCTACTTCCTTTTATTTAGAAAAAGTTGATAGGGGTTACTCGCATGTGGGAGGGAACGCCTTTGTTTCATACGATAAGAGCCAAGCTAATCATTGCATTTGTTTTATGTATTACGATCCCGATCGCCCTTATTAGTAGCGTTGTTTACTTGGATATGAAAAAACAGATTCACCAGGATTTCTTGGAGGCTAACACTAAGGAAGTAGCCCAAGTGGATAATGGCGTATCTATTTATTTTAATTCCATCCGTGAGAATGTGACCATGCTTGCCAGCTCTGCTCTGTTACAAAAAACAGATGCAACGATCAAGTCATATAAGAATGAATCTGGCACAGTTAAAATAAATGCCATGGCGAATGGCGGTATAGAAGCTGAACTGAGCCAGGAATTTAAACGCTACATTCAGGCCCATCCAAATACTTCATCTTTATTTGTAGCCACTGAGTTTAGCGGATATACACAGTATCCTGCAAAAGATATGAGCCCACATTATGACCCCCGCGAACGTCCTTGGTATAAAGATGCTATGCAAGAACCCGGACAAGCGGTAATCACCGATCCTTATATCTTGTCAGGAACAGATACTATTGCTGTTAGTATCGTTACACAGCTTCGTGATATGAGCGGAAAAGCAGTAGGTGTCCTTGGTATTGATACGAACCTACTAAATTTAACGGAAGTATTAAAAGGAATGAAGATTGGGGAAACCGGTCATGTGATGATGATTTCACCTGATGGTACTGTACTTGCCAATCCTCAATACCCGGAGATGATCTCCAAAAATGTGAAAGACTTAGAAAATAAAACGTTAGCCCAACTAAGTGATATGTCGACAGGTCAACTGGATGTCGTTATGGAAAATCAAAACTTTTTAACGAACGTCTATACCTCACCGAAAACAGGCTGGAAATATATCTCGTTTATTGAACAAAGTGAGCTTAATAGTAGCATCGATCATATCTTCTTCCTGATTCTTATCATGAGCGCAATCTTAGGTGCTATTGCTCTGGTAGCCTCTATTATTCTAGCTGGTAAATTCTCTAGACCAATTACAACCTTAATTGGTCACATGCAAGAAATTGGGGAAGGTAATTTGACCAATGAAGTACCAACTCATTTGCTTCAGCGCAAAGACGAGCTGGGTACCCTGGCTAATTCCCTGCAATCCATGCAATTGTCCATTAAATATCTAATTTCAGAGATTGTATCAGCATCCAAAAAGCTAGTAGCATCCTCAGACCAAGTATCCTCCCATGTGGAGACTAATATTATGGCTATCGACAAGATTGCTGAAAATGTAAAAGAAGTGGCAGGCGGAGCAGATAATCAGCTCATGCGTACAGAGGAAAGTGCCAAAGGAATGGAAGAAATGGCATTGGGTATTCAACGAATTGCTGAATCTACCTCCTCAATTGCGGAATTCTCGCTTGATACGACCCAAGAAGCTGAGAACGGGAATAACACGGTACAGCACGCAGTAAACCAAATGAGCAACATCGGTGTATCTGTAGAGCACTCCCTCTCTGTCGTGAGAATCTTGCAAGATCGTTCTAACGAGATTGTTAAAATTGTAGATATGATTACAGACATCTCTTCCCAGACCAACCTACTTGCTCTTAATGCAAGCATAGAGGCTGCCCGTGCAGGAGAACATGGTAGAGGATTTGCTGTGGTTGCAGATGAGGTAAGGAAGCTTGCAGAACAATCTTCAGAGTCTGCTGGTAAAATCGCTAACCTAATCAATGAAGTACACGGAGAGACAAATCGTGCAATGGAATCTATGAATGATGTAAACCATAGCGTCTCTAACGGTGTTCAAATGGTACAAGATTCAGGTGAAGCCTTCCAACGCATCCTACAACAAATTAAAAATATAACGGAACAAATTCATGATAACTCTGCAATTTCTGAGGAAATGTCTGCTGCCAGTGAAGAGATTGCTTCTTCTGTTGATGAGACAGCACATATCGCTAAGCTTTCTGCTGATTACATGCAAAATGTGTCCGTGTCCTCTGAGTCTCAGGTAACAGCGATGCTAGCTCTTCAAGGATCATCTGAGGAACTACGTCATATCTCTCGAGAATTAATCGGCTTGATTGAACGTTTCCGGGTATAACATTTCACACTCTCTATTTAGTAAGATCCCCACTGCAAATAGTCGGGAATACCCATGATATTCCTGATTGTTTATATGAACAACATACACCATAAAGGAGAGAAAATCATGAAAAAAACTAAAGTAATTCTAAGTGTTGGTTTATCCTTATCACTTATGCTAGGTGCCGCGCCAACATTCGCTGCTCCTCTAGCAACAGCTTCTGCTACACAAATTGCTCAACAGCAATTACCATTGCTTGACCAAGGTAAATGGGCTGAAAAAACTCATGATGCCGTTCAAAAAATGATTGATCAATATGGTGTAAAAAGCCCTAATTACAAAGCAGATAAAAAGCCTTATGCTGTTTTTGACTGGGATAACACCAGCATCATGCACGATACTCAGGAAGCCCTACTTATTTATCAAATCAATCATCTGACTTTCAAATTAACACCAGAAGAATTTGCAAAGGTTTTGGTTATGAACGTTCCAAAGGGTCCGTTTGCTGATCAGTACAAAACTGTAGATGGCAAAGCGATTACAATGGAAAATGTTTCCGCTGATATCATTTCTGACTACAAATTCTTATATGAAAATTATAAAGGCTTCAAAGGTAAAAAATCCTTAGAGGAAGTCACTAAAACTGACCAATTCAACGATTTCCGCGCAAAAATGTACTTCTTATATGATGCAATCAACGGTTCTCACGGTAGCGATGTAGGCTATCCTTGGGTTCTTTACTTCTTAACTAACATGAGCGTTGATGAAATTCAAACACTAGCGGAAACCTCCAATGACTACGGTCTAGGTGATGCCATTCGCAAAATTAACTATACAAGTCCAAAAACGCTTAGTGGAAAAGCTGGCGTAATCAGCGTTACATACACTTCCGGTCTTCGTCTGGCTCCAGAGGTTGCTAACATGATGAATACCTTCCGCTCTAATGGTATCGACGTATACGTTGTGTCTGCATCTATGGAAGAGGTAGTAGAAGTATTTGCTTCAAATCCGAAGTATGGCTATAACATTCCAAAAGAAAACGTAATTGGTATGCAATTGGAGAAGGATGCTAAAGGTGTCGTTCAACCTGTGTACAAAAAAGATTGGTTCAAAACTGTTTATGGTGGAAAAACAGAAGTAATTAAAGCTGAACTTGTGAAAAAACATGGTGGAAATGGTCCTCTATTTGTAGCTGGCGATAGCAATGGCGATTATGAGATGATGACTCAATTCCCTGATACGAAACTAGCTCTAATTCTAAACCGTCTAAAAGATGGCACTATCGGTCAAGCCTCCAAATTAGCGGTAGAAGATATGAAAAAACAAGACCCTAAATTCGTACTACAAGGTCGCGATGAAAACACAGGCATGTGGATTCCTACTGAGTCAACAATTAAAGTAGGTAGCACAAAAGCTGAACTACTTCCAAGCAAGTAATAAATAACGATACGTAAAAGACCGTTCCCCAACTTGTGGGAACGGTCTTTCATTTGTATTACAGACTTACGCTGATTTATTTAGGCTACGTGTGTCAGTGAATCAGCTGGCTCTCCTTAGCTTTTTTAACTAATTTAGCCGACGAACGATTTATGAATTTTTTTAAAGCTAATCCAATGACCAAAGCAATTCCTGCGTAGGCAGTCATCATCATGATATCCTTATTGATAACGTCCCACAAAATTCCACCTACAGCCTCTCGCATCATACTAATCGCATACGTAAAGGGCAGGAAAGGATAGATAGCTTGGAAAAATGGTGGTGTTACTTGAATAGGGAATGTCCCTCCAGAGCCGGCAAGCTGTAGCACCAGAAGCACGATTGCCATCGCTTTCCCTACGTTTCCAAAAACAGAGACAAGCGTATAAACAATCAGCATGAACACCGCACTAAGCATTAATCCGAATAAGACAAACCATAATTTATCTGCTACATAGGCACCTAAAATAAACATATCACCCATAGTTACCATAACTGATTGTAGTAGGGCTAGCATTCCAAATGTCAGATACCTGCCAAAATAGACCTCGTAACTTTTAAAAGAATGCTCATGATCATGAACCTCTACGCTTAGCAAGGATACCAATAATAGTGCACCTACCCACAAGGATAACGTGGTAAAGAACGGCGACATTGCTGATCCGTAGTTAGGAATCGGGTATAACCGATTTTCTTTTAAAATAACTGGTTCAGCGAAAAATTGGCTCTCTTTCTCTGCATTTGTTTTCAATAGATCAATCACTTCTTCTAAATTACCCTCTTTTTCTAATGCTCTAATGCGTTTCGCCAAGTCTTTGATTTTCGTTTCTACCCCAGGCAGATTTTTTTGAAGGAGCAAAAGATCCTTACTTCCCAATGATAGTCCTTTCGCGGCATCATTTAAGATTTTTTGAACATCTGGGATGCTATTGATTGCATCCTTGAGCACTGACCTCGCTTGATTAGCATCTTTTTTCGCTTTCTCAATCCCCTGTATAATGAGCGGTTCAATCTGGGTATCAAATCGATTGATAAGGTCATCAATAGCTTGCGATGTGTCTCTGGACAACTGAATGAACTGATCAACTAGTTGCTCAGCGGGTCTTTCTCCTCGCTCGATTGCATCTGCAATGGTAGTTAGAATGGTTTGTTGCTTTTCAAATGTAGATTTTATATTTTTAAGCTTATCCGTAACGAAATGCAAACGATTCCCTGTTAAATTGGATAGTGGCTCAAACACACCTATCAAGCGATCCGTGACACCTATTGCTCTCTCTAAGCGTTCAGCGGTGCGATCAAGCTCCACTTTAGCCAAGCTGGGCACAAAACTAATATCTTGTAGAATGCCAAACAATTTTTCGGTTAGCACAGAGGTTTGTTGAATCACCAATAAGTTTTCTTTTATTGTTGGTGTTAAGGTTCCAATGGCATCTGCACTGTGATCCAAGAACTCTCCTACATGCACAGAGAGCTTTTCAGCATCTTGGGCAAGATGCGTTATCACTGGTAGATTATTTTGGGCCTTCTTTAAAATATCATCCGCTTTTTTCAGATCGTCACCAGCTGTAGAAATAACTTTATGTACTTCTGGGAAAGAGCCTTCTACTTTGTATATTAGCTCAATTAATCGTTTAATCGTAGGTAACTCACTCTCTAACTGAATGCCGATTTCATTAAAAATACGGAAGATGGTACCGTTTGCTGTTTTGATAAAATTACGATTTACTTCCTCCGTAACACCACTCGCCCCTTTTGAAGTGATTTTTGGCGAGATAGCATTAATTTTCTCATTTACGTTATAGATAATTTCAGCTTTTTGCGGGTTTTTGGACAAAACAGTTGCGATTCGTTCCGAGAAATTGGCAGGTATGGTGATACTCGCATAATAATCACCATGTTTTACCCCTTTCATTGCTTTATCCTCATCAAGAAATACCCAGCCAATCTTTTTATTCTCTTTTAATGAGGCAATGATTTCTTTGCCAATATTAAGCTTATTACCGCGTAGTTCCGCTCCTTTGTCCAAGTTAGACACAGCAATCTTAATGCCACCCGTCTGCCCATACGGGTCCCAAGAAGCTTCAATGTTAAACCAAGCATAGAGAGAAGGTAGGAAAACAAGTCCAGAAATAATAATGGCAGCTGCCCAATTCGTCACAATATTTTTTACGTCTCTTTTAAAAATCAAAAAAATATTATTCATCGCGTATCCCCTATATCTCTAGTCTTATGACTAGCTTATATTTTACCTCTATCTACCAACATATCCAAATAAGAAACAGTTTCATTCAACAAAGTAATGATTTTACTCTTGTCCACATAGGATGGGTAGAAAGGCAACACAGAAAAAGGAGGTTTCCTATGCCGGAAGTTTTATTTCAAGTTGATTTGAACAAACCCATGGAAGAACAGATGGCTCCGGGACATAATCGTTGGCATCCAGATATTCCCGCCAGTGTTTCCGTGAATCCCGGCGCAGTTTTTCGGATGGAATGCAAAGACTGGACTGATGGGCAAATCTCCAATAACGATGACCCCAGCGACATTCGAGATGTGAATCTCAACCGTGTTCATGTGTTAAGCGGTCCCATCTGGGTCAATGGTGCAAAACCAGGTGATTTATTGGTTGTTGATATTCTAGATATCGGAGCCATTCAAGGATCAGAATGGGGCTTCAACGGAATATTGCCCGAGAGAATGGGGGTGGATTTTTAACCGAGCATTACCCGGAAGCAGCCAAATCAATCTGGGATTCCCACGGAATTTATGCAAGCTCCCGTCATATGCCTGGCGTCAAATTTGCTGGTGGTTATACCGGCGAACAAGCTTATATGTTGTTAAGTACAGCACCCGTCGAAGGCAGAATAGCGGCATAGTGGATGTTCCAAATGCTTGTTGTACGCTCTGGCTCCCTACCTCCATTTTCGATCGTGATATTCTGCCAAAATAAATCTGCTGAACGTACTCATTTTATTATAGAAAGGGGCTTCTAAATGCCAACCTACGTCTTTCAATGCCAAGATTGCGGACCATTTGAAGAAACGATGAGCATGAATCGTGTTACGGAGATAATTGATTGTCCCTTTTGTACAAATGAAGCGATCAGATTGTATACACCACCAGGACTAATCACTTCCTCCGCTGTATTACGCCAACGTGTGGAGCAAAGTGCCCTCCCTAAGGTCGTACGCCGTGAACATTCCGCCACGCACTCCTGTAGACACTCTTACCCTTCTCACTTTCCTACTGGTGTACCTAATACGTCTTCAGCCAAGCGACCTTGGCAGGTAAGTCATTAAAAAGAAAGCTATATCCCCTCTCACGTTACTTGGTGAAAGGGGATTTTTGTTATTTGAGCATCATGATGTTCTACATCTTAAGACATTCGTAAGATTTCTCCCCCATTATTTGTAACAAGTTGTTTGTATGATAAGCCTATGACAAAATGAAAGGAACATGAAGCAAAGGTGGATACAGATGTCAAAATATCAGGTGCTAGTTGTCGATGACGAAGTAGAAATCAGAGAAGCCATTAAAATCTATTTGCGCAATGAAGATATTTCCGTGTTTCAGGCGAAAAACGGTTTGGAAGCATTAGAGATTCTGGAACAAGAAGAGATTCACCTTATCCTACTAGATATTATGATGCCAATTATGGACGGGATTAAAGCAACCTTTACAATCAGAGAAACGAAAAATATTCCTATCATCATGCTTTCAGCCAAGTCCGAGGATACCGATATTGTACTTGGCCTAAACGTAGGGGCTGATGATTACATTACCAAGCCATTCAATCCGGTTGAATTAATTGCCCGTGTTAAATCTCAATTGCGCAGATATACCAATTTAGGAAATTACAAAGTACGTGAAGGCGAAACGACAGTCGGTGGTTTGACCCTTAATACAAATGCCAAAACCGTAACGGTGGACGGTGAAGAAATTCGTTTGACCGCGACTGAGTACAAAATTCTAGAGCTGTTAATGGTTAATAAAGGTCATGTTTTTTCTATTGAGGAAATCTATGAAAAAGTGTGGAAGGAACCCTATTACAATGCGGAAAATACAGTGGCCGTTCATGTCCGTAGAATTCGCGAAAAAATTGAAATCAACCCGAAAGAGCCCAAATATTTAAAGGTGGTGTGGGGCATTGGATACAAAATTGAAGGGTAAATATATACCCTTACTTGCGCTAATTGTTAGCTTTTATTTACTTGCTTTATCATTGCTAGCTGCGATTGATGTTTTTGGTAACAAACAAAAATTAAGCAAGGATTATTACTTTTCCACCTATAGCTTTACAGCAAAACTGGATCAGTTCTCTGCTCTTTTGGAGCGTAGATATACAGAATTTAAAGATTACGAAAAAAAATCAATTGCTGAAAAGTTTCCTGCTGATCGCATGGAGGATTTACAACGTGAACACAAGGCAGAGTTAAGCGATAAAATACGGGCAATAAAACAAAACTACAACTCTGAGTATGCTGAAGAAGTTAACCACCTCTCTGATGGCGAGATTGAAGAATGGCAAACCCAAAAGCTAGCTGAAATACAGAAGCAATATGAGGCAGAATCCAAAGACCTTGTGAAATACCTTCTACCTAAAAAAGATAAGATATTCAAGGAGCTTACACACAGCCTTTCTATACGAGATAGTACCTTTCACTACTATATTCAAAATAAACAAACCAAAGAGGTTTATAAAAACATAGATAATCTTCCTACTGAAGAAGAATTAAAAGCAAAATCGCTATACTATGCAAAATTTCCGATTTCTAATCCTCCTAATTCTCTCACAGCGATTAATAACCGCTTCAAAAGCGCTGACTGGTCCGGATATATCATGGTTCCAGCTACCTTAAGTGAAGGAAATGAGGTTCATAGCGACTATACGTATAATCTATCAATCAGAGACCGACTGCTTAAAGAGTGTCTAGTAGGTATCGTCAGTTTTGTAGGACTTATCTGGATTGGGATCTATTTATTCAAACAAAAGCATGAATCTGTTCTAATCATAGAAAAAATGGCACAGATGATACGCCGTATACCGATTGATATTCGTGTTTTCTTACTAGGAATCGTTAGTTTGATTACGCTCATTTCATTAGTACAGACGTCCTTTTTCTATTCATCACCTGGTATAGCACACGCTTTTATACTAACGATTTTTGCGCTACTGTTTGTTTATATCGCCTTGCATATATATGAAGCTTGGTGTCTTGTGAAGGATCGAGAGCAGCTCCATATCCAATGGCAAAAGAGTTTTATATATCAACTAAAAATTATCTATCAAGAAAGCATCTTATACAAAAGTCTATTGTTTAAGGTGGTACTGCTAGCAATATTATCTGCTGGGTTTGGATTTAGTTGTCTGTTAATCCTCGTGGGAATTGTTGAACATGGTGGTATCTTTATACTCTTGGGCTTCTTGTATAACATGTTTTACCTATTTTTTGTAGTGCCACTTACCTTACGTAGAATAGGTACATTAAACAAGATCATGAAAGCTACGGAATATATGGCAGCAGGACAGCTTAACCTGCACATAGAGGAGCCAAAGGACGGGAATTTTAAAGAATTAGCCCAGAATCTCAATAATATGCGGGAAGGTTTAAAAAAATCATTGGATAGTCAAATGAAAAGTGAGAAATTAAAAACCGAGCTTATCACCAATGTCTCGCATGATTTGCGCACACCGCTTACCTCGATCATTAATTATGTAGGCTTTTTAAAACAGGACACACTGACCCCAGAAGAATCTAAAGAGTACATTAGCGTATTAGACCAAAAAACCCAGCGTTTAAAGGTACTTATTGATGATTTGATAGAAGCGTCCAAAGTTGCTAGCGGTTCTGTTGAAATGCATGTAGAACAGGTTGATATTGTATCTCTTCTAAATCAATCACTGGCCGAGTTTACTGATAAGATCCCTGCTTCAGGACTAACCTTCCGCCTACATGGCGATCAGCCCAAAATGTTAGTAGAGGTTGACGGAAAAAAGACTTGGCGTGTATTCGAAAACCTAATTAGTAATGCTATTAAGTACTCTTTACCTAACACCCGTGTTTATCTCTCTCTACACGAAGAAGTAGATCGTGTTCTCTTTACGATCAAAAATGTCTCTGCCTACGAGATTAACTTTGAAGTAAATGAGTTATTTGAACGCTTCAAGCGTGGCGACCAAGCCCGCCATACAGAAGGCTCAGGATTAGGGCTTGCCATAGCAAAGAGTATTATGGATTTGCAAGGTGGAGAGCTTCTCATTGAGATTGATGGTGATTACTTTAAAGTAATGGCGATCTTCCCTAAGTACAGCTTTCATGAAAACAAGTTGAAGCAAGAGTGATTGGACGTCAAGAACGGAAAGCGAAAGAGATGAGAGAAAAGTAAGAGTCTGATAATAAGAAAACACCCTAAACGAGCCCATAGCTACGTTTAGGGTGTTTCACTTTCATTGAAATCTTTATACTTTATTAGCCACTATTTTACCTATGCTTAAAACACCTTTGTCGTCCAAGATTCGCAATTCCACACATCAGTCACAACATCCTGATAGAATTCAGGTTCGTGGCAGATGATTAGAATACTACCCTTGTATGCTTTCAAGGCGCGTTTCAGCTCATCCTTTGCATCAACATCCAAGTGATTCGTTGGCTCGTCCAATACCAGTAAATTGGTTTCACGGTTAATTAGCTTGCATAGGCGTACTTTCGCCTTCTCGCCCCCGCTCAATACTTCAATCTTGCTCTCGATATGCTTGGTTGTAAGTCCACATTTCGCTAAAGCTGCACGCACTTCAAATTGTGTGAACGATGGGAATTCCTGCCACGCTTCTTCAATACACGTATTAGGATTACTACCTTTCATCTCTTGTTCAAAGTAACCAACCTGAAGGTAATCACCCATGCGCACATCGCCAGAGATCGGCTGAATTTGACCTAAAATGCTACGCATTAAGGTTGTTTTACCGATACCATTCGCACCAACCAATGCGATTTTTTGTCCGCGCTCCATATACAATTCGAGCGGGCGAGACAATGGCTCATCATAACCGATAACCAGATCTTTTGCCTCCAAAATCACTTTGCCGGATGCGCGTGATTCCTTAAAGTTAAACTCTGGTTTTGGTTTTTCCTTAGCAATCTCAATAACATCCATTTTATCTAGTTTCTTCTGACGAGACATCGCCATATTACGAGTAGATACACGTGCTTTGTTGCGTGCTACGAAGTCTTTAAGCTCAGAGATCTCTTGTTGTTGGCGTTTATAAGCGGATTCAAGTTGTGATTTTTTCGCCTCATAAATTTGCATGAAGTTATCATAATCCCCAACATAACGGCCCAACTCTTGATTAGACATATGATAAATCAAGTTAATTACGCTATTTAAGAATGGAATGTCATGCGAGATCAAAATAAATGCATTCTCATATTCATTTAAGTAGCGTTTTAGCCATTCAATATGCTGTTCATCCAGATAGTTGGTCGGCTCATCTAGTAATAGGATGTCTGGTTTCTCTAAAAGTAGCTTAGCAAGCAATACTTTGGTACGCTGTCCACCGCTCAAATCTTGTACATCTCGTTCCAAACCGATGTCTTCTAGACCCAGTCCACGAGCAATCTCATCTATTTTAGCGTCAATGACGTAAAAGTCATTGTTAGTTAACGTATCCTGAATGGTCCCCATATCTTCAAGAAGTTGTTCTAACTCTTCTGGAGTAGCATCTGCCATCTTGTCACAGATTGCATTCATCTCAGCTTCCATGTCAAAAAGATATTGAAACGCCCCACGTAACACATCGCGAATCGACATGCCGCGTTGTAGCACGGCATGCTGATCCAGATAGCCTACGCGTACATTTTTCGCCCATTCAATCTTACCTTCATCCGGTTCCAGTTTCCCTGTGATAATGTTCATGAAGGTAGATTTCCCTTCGCCATTAGCACCGATTAACCCGATATGTTCCCCTTTTAATAGACGGAAGGAAACGTCATTAAAAATAGCACGGTCTCCAAAACCATGGCTTAGACCTTGTACGGTTAAAATACTCATGATTAACTCCTTTAGCTTTATGTTTGATTGTTCGTTTGCTGTATGAAAAAAGAATAATTTCTTACATAATTGTCTTTCACTGATGATTTACTCAAAATCTACATCTCTATGATTATATCGAAAATCGTGACAGAATGTAGGAAAAGTTTCAAGGTAAATTAATCTTTTTAGCGGAAACTACTGGAATACAAAAACCCGGAGCAAAAACTCCGGGAAAACGTATCTATTATGCTTTATTTCAACCTTTTTATCTTAGTCTTTTTCACAGGAATGCTCTGGGCAAAGCGAAATACATTGTGAGGATCGTACTTCTGCTTTATTCGTTTTAAGCGAGCAAAATTGGTTCCATAATAGGCCTGAGGCCAATCTTTGATATGAATATCCGGGAAATTAACGTAATCCCCGATGACATAAGGCGTAAGCGCTTCTCGGAAACAATTAACCCAGTGTACGCTTGCCGGCTGAGATGTATTCTTTCTCCATCTAGCTGAGAGTTCAAAAATATATCTGGCCCCTCGATGAAAGTAGGCGGTTTGGTACGCAAGTTCAAAAATGCGCTGTCACTGTAGCTTGTGACTTGTGGCTTGTCAGACACAATAACTTGCGCTGGTTCCAACTTCTTGGCAGGAACAGTTACTACTGGTTGCTTTGCTGGTTCAGCAGGGGTAACTACTGGGCTTTTCATACTGTTTGCTGCTGTTTTTTGTATTCATACTGGTGAAGATCTACTCATTAGAGGACTGGAACTGTGGAGACAGCTCCAAACCATCTGTTGGATCGAATACGTATATATGCAAGAGTAGGCATATCACTGAAAGAAATAAATATTAGTGTAATAATTGAATCAATTTCATAATGCAAAAAACAAACGTTTTTATTGGTTATTAAGGGGTATTTTATTGTTTTATAACTTATAATGTTCGTTTTATTTTCAAACAAAACCTATTGTGAAATTGATTCAATTATAAAACTGGAAATTTTTATTGAACAAACAGATTCGCTGTCATTTCAAGAATACAAATGACTCATAACGTAACATCTTATCCATACTCTTTTGTGCCTGACTGCATCTAGCAAATTCCGTTAGGTATTTATCTCCTCACTATTTGTTATTAAGATAGACAAATTGTCTGATACGGTTCAAATCTATTTGATTCATACTATCCGAAATTTGAATTACAGGTGTTTTTAGGTTTTTGATGTTGATGTTGATGTTGTAATTAGTAATTATAACATCGTATTTTTTCGCATTATTAATTTTCGAATGAAGGATTAGCACGTTACCTAATTCATTATTTAATTTGCAGTAAATAAATTCTTTCCAAGCTGTTGGTCCAGATAAAAGCAATAAAGCTTTTTTTTGAGAATTTGAATGGAGCGTAAATAAAATATTAAAGGTTGTAATATAAATCTCATTTTTAGATAATCTATTTTTAGCTAAGTTTTTATTCCAAGAAGTAATCAGAGGATGAATGATATTATAACCTTCTATTAATTCTTGAGTTTCTTTGTGTAAGTTTTTATATTGGCCCAACAAGTATTCTATTGATAAATTATAATGTTTCAACATGTCGATTTTATAAAGATAAAAATATATGTTATATTGTATTTTTTCTTTTACTTTTAAATTAAGATTGAATTCAGATGAAATTATGTCAAGCATACAAAGGTATTTATTATAAATTTCTTCCTGTGATTTATGATAATAATTAGTAATATCCTTCTTTTCTTCAATATCACCTTCTGAAATGAGAAACAAAGAAAAAATAAAAAAGAGCTGCTCTTTTTTCAATAACTTAATTTTATAACATTTTTCGATCTCTACTATGATAGATTCTATGCATTTTAATTTTTTCTGGTTAAATGTGGATTTAAAATGAAAATTTTTGGAAATAAAACATTTATGCATAATTCTATTTACAGACACATTAATAATTATTGTTAATAGATTGAAATCTAGTTCGACCTCATAAAGCCTAGTAATATGTTCAATTTTTTTTTGTAAATATGGGTGTATATCAATAATTTCTGTGTATTTTTGTATCGTGTAAAAAAAAACTATATAAAAATAACGAATCTTTAATTCGTCCCCAATTAGTTGAAGCGTTTTGAAGTTAAAATCTAGGTCAAAATGGTTAAGTGTTCTTGTAAATTCATTTAAATTTTTTTTAAGTGTAAACTTATTTAAATATAATAATTGAGACCATTTTTCTAAGGTATAGTACTTATGATTAAATATACCCAGCAAAATTTTGTAAATGTCGCTGTTTATTAAATACGGAGATATGATATTTGAAAGCTTATCTAGAGGGTCTTTTTTTAACAAATGTCCTTTAGACGAAATACTTATTAACTCCCAATTGTTAGGGAGTGTTCGTTTTAATTGAGAAATGTCATTCATAATAGTTCTTTTTGTACATTTTAACTGGTCTGCCAACACCTCTGATGATATAAAGCTATTGCTTTCAATCAGGCTTTCTAAAATATGAAGTTTTCGTATCACTGCTTTATCTTGTATTACATCTTTTGTGATTTTTTCCATATAGTCACCCGCCCAAAATGGAGTTAGTATAGTTTCATAGACACCTCTGGGTTAAGTCCTTACAACGAAAACAAGAGGAGATAATCCGATGGAACATAAAAAACAAACAAGAGATACAATGAAGATTGTAGGATACTCTTTTTCACGTCATATGACAGTGGATGAAAGTTTTGCATGCATGAAAGATAAAGTAATGTTTTAGTCGTTTTCGCAAAGCTTTCACAGTAGGAATTCGTTCTATGATTCGAGCGACCAGAGAATATAGCATAACTCAACTCGATAGGAGCACCATAGATCGACTTTTTAGAAAGCAAGAAAAGAATCGGTTCAATGTCAAAAGTGGAGAAAATAGCCTCAAAACGTTTGAAGGTTCTAAGTCAAATAATTCCTGTATATCAAATAGCCTTCCTTGTTTTATAATTGACATAGGGAGTCACCACTACCACCACCTTCTCAAGTTTGGTTCACACTTAACTTATTAGTTGGGGAGGTACTCTTTTTTCTATGCTCAAAAACCCTTGAGCCCGTAGTAGGGCTCTGATTTATGAATTTAATTCATTATTACACCGGAGTTTTATACCTTAGTTTTGGAAACTGAATTGAAACAAATGATTTATTAGATAATTAATTTGTTAAAACTTCCATTACTATTTTCACCCCAATCCTGCTAGTTGTAAAATACTTGCCATTTGATCCTCCTCAAAATTTAATAAATTATTATATGCGAATCAATCATAATGCAAAAAACGAACAGTAAATACGTATAAAAACTATAAATAAGTAAAGATCGTTCGTTTTTGTTTCCAAGAAAAACCTATTCATACAATTAAACATAGCGTAGATTTTCAATAAAAAAACATACATATTTTCATCTATAGATGAAAATATGTATGTTTTTTTATTCTGGTGCAAAGGTTACTATCATCTAAAAGGGAGATATCGAGATAATTCAATCCACCTAAATCATGAAGAGGTTAAAGAGGTTGCATCTTCTATAATTGAGTTTATGGAAGAAAACGTACGTGATATGGAGTAAACGTGAAGATGGCTCCGAGACTGGATATGGTAATACCACACTCACTTGGCGAAATAGCCAAATTGCTTAAATAGAACAAGCTAACTGTTAACGTTTATACAGGATTTTATGCAAGTCTTTCGAAGGGAAATGTTTTTACCTGAAACTACACGGCTATAGGATGAATTTGCGGAAAAACTGGCGGACACCGATTTGAAACAGAATATATCTGTTTCAAATCGGTGTCCTTTTTTAACAATAAAAAAGGGAGGATAAATCAATGGTGCAATCAAAACTACTACCGGAAATTGATGAAAAAGAGGTAAGAAAACTTGTTGTTCAGGAACTAAAGGAGTTTAAGGCTTTAAGAATAGCCATGCAAAACAAACAGGAAATTGAAAATGAGGGTATTAAAAATCCTTTTCCAAATCTATCAACAAAAGAAAAAGAGAATTTAATCAAATATAATCAAATGAGCAGAGCAATTTCGGGAGCTCTGGACGATGTCGAACGGGAAATAATTGAAAGAAAATATTTGGGTTCCTCAAGGGTGAAGGACATTTCGGTGTATATGGATATGGGAATAACAAAGGATCAATATTATAACTTAAAAAAACAAGCATTTTCACAAATTGCGACAGCTCTTAGGATTACTTGAGAGTTGTCTTTTTTATTATATCGAGAAAATCAAGGACAAAAATAAGGATAAAACTATGGACAATAACAGGGAATATTTCAATTTTACAAAAAGGTACAATTTTACAAGGAGGAAAAACTCCTGGGAGACACATCTATCCCATATCAATGATGTACTCGAATTATCCAAAGGGTGATGAAGAATGCAGCTTTACGAGGGGAGCATTTGGAATCCGGATCGCGCTTGGTCTTGCGACGGATGATTACGGGAAAAATGAGTGTGATTCTCTGTTTTGTTTCGCAATCTCAGCCTGCATCCTCTCGGAGTATTGGGAAACATAAAAATTGATAAGCTATTAGGCGTAAGGTGGTGTTAGGATACTTTATTAAAAGGAAGCTATATTATAATAGAAACAATTTGCGATGAGTGCCAGAAAGGGTTTGAAGGAAAAAACATCCAAATGCTTGAAGTGCAACCCGTAAAGTAGACATTGGAAAAAACCTCGAGGTTAACCGATGAAATAATTCGGCGTAAACGTGATTTTGCCTCTCAAGAGCCTAATCAAAAATAGGTAACTGACGTTACCCAATGTCGAATCAGTGATGAGCGTATCTATCTTTCTGCAATCAAAGATTTATATACCCATGAGATCATTTCATATCATATCAGTGGGCTCTAAAATCAAAAAAGCAAAACAAGAGTTGCTGCCTAAAATGAATAGATTAAAAATGCAGATTACAAGAATGTATTGACGATATAAATGTATTACTAGCTCGAAAGGCTAACGAATAGGAGGGGAGCTATGGAAACGTTGAATTTTGGAGGAATAGATCAGCCATCGTTCCTCATAGTTGCTAAATCCCCCTTCTCTAACTTCAGAGGAGTATACAGATAGAAGGAAATTAATTAAACGATTGGAACTGCCGGAAGCCGAGTAGGCTTTTTTATTTTGCATTGTATTGGGGAGGGGAAATGTCTTGGGGGCGAGTACTGTGAATTCATTCGAAAAAGAAATAGTCGAAATGAGAAGCGATATTAAATCACTAGAAAAAGATGTAGCTGATCTTAAAAATAAAACATCTATTCATGATGAGCAAATCAGAGCTATCAATAAAACTTTAGATAGTATCAATGAAAATACAACGTGGATTAAACGAACAATAACAGCAGCAATTATTACAGCGGTTAGCACCGGCATTATAGGCGGAGCAATCGCTATTTTTTATAACGTGTTAAAGGGAGGTAATTAATCATGATCAATTGGAAAGTACGTTTCAAGAACCCTGTATTTCTTGCACAATTATTTTTGTCGATTATTTTGCCTATCTTAGGATATTTCGGGCTAACTGCGCAGGACCTCACAACTTGGGGGGCCCTTTTTATTTTACTGAGAGAAGCATTTTCGAATCCTTATGTTGTTTTTATGATTGTGGTCAGTTTATGGAATGCAATCAATGATCCAACAACAAGAGGAATTGAAGATAGCCACCAAGCTAAAAGATATCAATGGCCTAAATAAGCTGCCCTCAAGGGTGGCTTTTATTATTTTAAAAGGAGAGGATTTATTATGGTAAAAATCTTTATTGATCCAGGACATGGCGGAACAGATCCTGGTGCAGTGGGGAATGGCCTGCAGGAAAAGAATTTAACATTAACGATATCTCAAAAAATGAGAAATTTACTGACCGATTATGAAAATACACAGGTTACGTTGAGCCGCGAGAAAGACCAATATCTCAGCCTAAAACAACGCACTGACACGGCTAATGCATGGGGAGCTGACTTTTTACTTTCCGTCCACATCAATGCTGGTGGCGGTACAGGGTATGAGGACTTCTGCTATGATAAACTTGCGGCATCCTCGCCTATAGGCAGGATACAGGATGCTATCCATACGGCAGTGATGGCTGAGATAAAGGGATATGGGGTAAGAGATCGTGGAGCAAAATCTGCCAATTTCCACATGCTGCGCGAGTCAAAAATGCCGGCTGTACTAGCTGAGAATCTTTTCATTGATACTGCTACAGATGCTAATTTGCTTAAGCAGGCAAGCTTTATCGATGCAGTAGCGCGCGGTCACGTTAATGGATTGGCTAAAGCTTTTAATTTGAAAAAGAAAACAGTTTCTAATCCTGAGACTTCTCCAAGCAAACCAGCAACGAACGGGTACACTCATACAATTGTTAAAGGTGACACTCTTTGGAGCCTATCGCAAAAATGCGGTACGACTGTAGCCAACCTTAAAAAGCTTAATCCTGGTATTAATGAGAATGCATTGAGGGTAGGTAGTAAACTGATTGTTACTGCAGGGGCAACGTACCATACTGTCCAAAAAGGGGACACTGTCTCAGGACTTGCTGAGCGATACGGCAGCACGATCACATTGATAAAGGACTGGAACAATCTCAATGCCCAGTATCTGATTCGAGTCGGACAGAAGCTGCGTGTAAAATAAACGCAGAGCTGAGCATAATGTATTTACATCACGACTCCACAAAAAGAGTGGACAATCAGCATCCGCATGGTGTACGGAGCAGCATTTCTCTACTCAACAACTTTGGTATTGGGTACGAAAATTTAAGAACGATAAGCAAAGTTACCCACAGAAACAATTGAATGCCGAATCATTAATAAATAGCGTAAAAAAGAGGGGTATGTATGCGCCCCTCTTTTTTTAAATCCGCCATCACATCTCCGATTTAATTGTCCTTCCGCACTAACAGTGAGCAGCACTCCACATAAATATTTTTCCTATTTCATCCTTTATCTTTTCTAACTTTGCACATAGCTCATGTTGCCACTCTGTGTCATTTGTTAAGCTAGCGACTAAAGATAGGTTTTTGAGTTTTGCTAGCCCCCAAGCTCTTTTAGCGTTTGCCCTCAGACCAAAACATAATTTCAAATTCCAGCCTGACGAAAGATATTGAAAGCTAATATGAGCAGTACGCAAGGTTAGAAAAGACACAAGGATGAAAAAGGAAGAGCCCCTTTCATATTGAAAAGGGGCCTGACTGACATTTACAACAAATTGGTCTTCAAAGGGCAACTGAACCGTACTTAAAAACTGCCATAACATGTAATACATAGCTACAAGTCAGAAGTATGATATTAATCAGCTATTTTTTCAATCGTAGGGGCAATTGCTATTGGTGGAATTGACAAAGTCCATGCTGTTGCATATATATTCAACTTTTCACCCAAAACGTAATCGTCATCAGTAGAAATAGGGACTCTTAATATTTTATTTTGAGAAGCTAATTCCCACCAATCATCTTTATAGGAAAGTGCGTCTTCTTGTGTAGAAGTATTTGCCACAACCATGTACATACCATCAATAGAAATAACATAGCCAGTGAAAGGCTGTTGTTCCTCTTTCTCAATAGAAGAGATAGAAGCATGCTGTAAGACGGATTGGTTTGAATCCGCAAAGGCTGGTGCTACTCCCATCGTAAATCCAAACCCTAGTGTAAGAGTGGTTACTGCCGCTATTAATTTGTTTTTTGACATTTTCATAAATATGTCTCCTCCTTATATTTTGTCCGTACATAGTAAAAATTCTTTTTTTATCCCAATAAACCTCTATATTTTCAAACATTTAACAAATAAGACATAAATTAATAATAATAAATTTAGGTGGAGTTATCTGAAGAGAATCCTCATCAGCCTTTTGTTTGATTATGTAATGATCCATTCATGTCAGCATAAACACCATATCTTAGATACCATTACTTTCATTTTTTACGCCCCTTGAAGTTGATTTACAAAAGAAAAAATCGTTTCCTTAATTAAAGGAGACGACTTTCCTCGTTAGATGGATCAATTAGGGGATGAAACCTTTTCATATATCGGTTGATTGAGTTTACACAAAATTCTTGACAGACCCTTTACTTATAAAAAAATGTTCTTCATTTAATGATATCATTTAAATATTTTTGACTTTTTTATTCTTTATACCAAATCTATTTTAGTAAATCAGCTTTTACTTTTAATCGTTCTCTGCCATCTTCAACAATGATAGATAGTCCATGAATTTTAAAAGAAGATCCCCTATTAATTAATAGTTCTTGCTCCCAAGGTTTATGACTTAAATCATTTATATATGCTGCACGCGTTCCTTTAGGAACATTTAACTCAAGAACAATTGGCATTAAAACTATTTCTGGCGAATTACTTTTTGTTTCTTTAGAAAGCCCACTCACAAGTGTAGTACTCAAATAACCTTGATCTTTTCTAGTTGTATTTATAAATCTTTCTGCAAATTCTCTTGCTTTCTCTATCTTAATCTTATTTTTATCTCTCAAACTATCAGCTTCCATACCAAATGCATTTTCTCCTACTCTTCTATATACTGTAACCATTTCTGCTGTTTTTGCTTTTTTTAATGCTCTATCTATATTATTAATATCACGATCTAAAATCCCATTTTCTCCAAGTTCTCCATCATTGTTTCTCAGATATTTATTTATTTGATATCCCCTTTCAGTTGTATAGTTTGTTAAAGATCTTTGTTCGACTATGGTTAAATTTCTTAACCAATTCGCATAATATTTCCTTCCCCATGCTTCAGCTTTGTTGCTATCTTTAAACTCTTTTCCGTATTTTATTTTTAAATGCCAATCAGGAGAACGAGCTTGCCCCCTCTAGAATTTCCTTCCATCGCATATATCAGTGTATTAGTGTTTACACCCACCTTTCCTCTCTCAACTGAAATCGAAGGTGCTAATCCCATGTCCTGACATTTTGTCATACTTTTCCAAGCCAAATAACGCTCTTTACTCCATGCTTTGGCTTTACCTTCATCTTTCTTGAAATTTAGAGGTTTTTTATCCATTTGTCATTCCACCATCAGTTATTTTTTATAAAGTATTGAAGGGAGGACAAACCCGCCTTAAAGACGAAGTTTGTCCAGCAAAACACAATTTCGATCTTTAGATATAAGCCTGCCGGATTCTTGAAAAAACCAAAGTTGACTTCTTACATCATAGACCAACTTAAATTTTTGTATGGAATTATCATTCTTTTCTTTTATAACTGCTTCGGGCCTTTGTTTTCATTTATTGTCGCAAGTTTATTGGTTGGAAAATATCTACAGAGACAGTCTTTCTTAAGAATCTGAAAATGATCTTCATGTTCTCTTTTAAATTACCAACACTTGTATAGACTAATGTTCCATCAATTCTAAAATGGTTAAACCAATGGAGGAGTTACCAAAAAGTATTGAGTAGATTTTGATTCATCTAGCTTTTCTATTTTTATTGGTGTTTTATCAGCTGGGTTTTCATAGTTAAAATCTAATCCGAAGCTTCTATCAGCATAACTTATAATATTATAACCAATCTGGTCTCCTAGAGATTTTCGAAGAAACCAATGCTGGTGTAATGCCTCTTGATTTTTCGTAAAAATTAATTCTGATGTTTTTGTATCCCATGTTAAGACCTTTACATTAAATGAATCTGTGAAGTCAGTAATATAAAATGCGCCACAACTTTTATCATAATCCAAATAAAATTCTTGCTGGAGATTCTGAGCCCCTTTATAGATAACAGCTTTACCTTCCAAATTGGTAATATGTCTTTGCAAATCTTTTAGAAGGAACTTAAATTTCTTATCTTTCGTTCCCTTAGCATAATCTGCGTTTTCCCCTTTTAAATTATCAATACCTCTTCCTACTCTTACAATAGAAAAATTATCAATGTATACAGAATCATTACTACCATTTTTAATAGTAAGCTTCAACGACGTTTCCAGTTCACCAAATGTTTGAAGTTTCACCATTTCGTTTTTGTAATCTTTAGAAACTTCAAATACCCCTATTTCTTTTGCTCCTACTACTCCTTCAATCTGGACGGTAACTTTTTTCTCTATATCACTTCCTTTAACAGTCATCATAATTAGGTATATAGAATTGCTTTCGAGACTGAAGTCACTATATTCCCCTGTGCTCATTTTAGGTATCTTGTAACATTTTCCTTTATTCAAAGCGTTTGTGTTATCATATTCACCTCCTTCCCATCTGTCAGATTTCTCTGCGAAATCATCATACAAAGTAGGAACGTCTATCTGTATATTCATTCCAGGTCGGATTTTCATTTTATAGATATCTTCGGGCTATTCTTGTCCCTTTCTTCTTTTATTACTTGTTCTGTCCTTTTATCATACACAAAATGGACCAGATTCGAGCTCAAAATATGTTCTTCATCTGTCTCCTCATCTGCAAAATAAAAATTTTTATCCGTTTCGTTATAGACCATACCTACTGATTTTTCCAATGCTTCTTTTAGTGTAAGTTCTGGAGTTCGATCATTGGGATTATGAGGGTCTTTTGCCGCAATACGCCGTTCAATTACTCGTCTCCCGTCAATATTAATCAAGATTCCGGCCGTTACATTTTCAATTTGTGGCATATAATCAGCCCACTCATTTTCTTCCATTACTACTTGTCCACCAGCAGGGTCTCTTCTCGCAAATGCTCCTTGAAACTGTGTCGTTTCTAATTTTAATTTTTCTCCCGCTTCTAATCTATCCAACTGATTGATATTGAGTGAAATAGGAGTCGTGCTAAACTGATCTAATGTGTTTAAAGCGAGCCCATGTAAATGTTTTTTAGGATACGTTTGACCAGGAGCTATACTCATCGCTTTTTGATTCAGCTGTCCGGTAACTGTAGCGATTGTCTCTTTCCCTAATACTAAATTTGTAGTCGGAACCAGGTTATATACAGGAGCTGTTCCTGTATTGTAATAGCGTACATTTGCATTCATGTAAGCCGAATGTGCTGTGCTTAACCCTAATTGATTACGCCAATCTTGTCCTGATGTATTTGAAGAGTCAACGGTATGGGTAGAAGTATGTGAATAATGACCGGTAATGGATGCTGAAACTCCTGTAAAAAGAGAAGCCTCCAAATGCGCATCTATTCCTAGTGTATTAGAGTCACTGGCACTAGAAGAAGTAGAACGACTAACGGACCTTCCTGCTGTTGAACTCACCTCTTTATTATCTGAGAGAACAAGTTCTTCCATGCCAACTGTAATACTTGGGTATGCCGCAACAAGAGGGTCCCAAGCAACTTTTTTAATTGAACGATCAAGCGCTCCACTTGCTTTTTCTAAATCAGAATAGGGGTCTCCAGCGGTGTGAGATTCATTAGGGTTTGAAACATATTTTTTATATCCCTGGGCAGCATAGTCATCCTTCCAAGGATAAACGACATGGTTAATTACGGTATATCCATTCACTTCCCATTCGTCATAGATGCCGTCGTTATCTGTATCTAACATAGGTTTTTCATCCTGCATATTTATAGGCATCGCTTCTTTTGAGAACGCTTCAAGAGAGACGATTTCAGGGATAGAAAAGGTTTCAGCTTCAATTTCTTTCTTTTCTTGTTGATTAAAGGTATAGTGTACGTCTAATTGAAACAACTCTTCTTGTTCAAGCATTGGATTTTCAAAATAAGCTACCATGAATTTATACCTTTTTCCTGCTTCTAACTGCACTTCTTGTTCTTTAGCATTCTCACCATCAATAAGAATATGAGTAAATAGATTGGGATGGATGGTAAACTGATAGGCACCACTTTTCTTTGGAGTAAAGTTAGCCATCCAACGAACGGATTGTACTTTCTTTTGTAAACAAATGTCATGTAATGTTCTTTTATCTACCTTAAAACCATTCATACCACGTGCAACAACAAAGGCCGGTTCATTAAAATTCTCTCCATAGAAAAATTGACCTACAGCCTTTAGGGTTCCTTGTTCTTCTTCTTTTTTAACACCGTTCTTTTTCATGATTCGTTCTCCTTTTCTTTTTTGATGTAATAGTACCTTTTATACAAAAAGCTACATCAAGCACACAATCTGTAATCTCTTCTTGATCCATACGTATCTGCTAGACCAGTACCATCACATTTTCCTGATGAATTCAGGTGAAGCTTGTTACCTTCAACCTGGGGGTTAGAACGTTGACATGCTCGCATATATTACAAGAAAATTCAGTATGTTCTGTTACTAATATTCAACCTTTTTCATCCAGTAGAAGTCTAGTCAAGTGTAAACTTTAAGTCACTCCTATCCAATTTTTGTTATTACTTAATTAATTTCCCACCCATTAAATAAATCCCTTGGAGCTGGGCAGTTTCCACTTGAAGTTCGCTATTATCCGGCCATTTTACAGCTCCTACGCAATTAGCAAGAAACGCATCGATGGTTGGAAGTTCGGAATAATGTTCTTTCGCCATATATTCAAGGTATTTACCTATCATAAATGGTGTCAGTGATACAGTTCTTATTACCGCCATTTGACTAAATACTAGGGCTGATTTTAATTTATTTTCCCAGATTCTAGACCAGATGTAACGAGCTTCATTTTTCACTGCTTCTAATACTGATGGCGAGCTAACATTAGCTATGGTAGTGGCCCGGTAAACATTGTTAGATCCTGATCTCGACGCTTGAATTAAGGATTCTCGATAAGCACCGCCTCCTATTCTATATAATAGCTCTCTTACGGAAATGACTGCCCTCATCATAGTGGTCCCTACTTTTTTGAAAAGTCCGCTGATATAATTCATTGCTGTTCTAAATGTGGGGCTGACAGCTGAAAAGATTATTCCTGTTCCTATTGATAAGGCTAGTCCTACAGCCATCTCTATAATTAATTGTTCTCTTACGTACCAATCTTCAAGAGTATAAGTGAATGTAAGTGTAGCATCATCCTCTTCAATTGGAACTAATACATTTCTATATTCTTTACCTAACTCGTCAACACCACTTTTAAGACTAAGACCATAGTGTTGTTGGTAGCTGAGATGTCCAATCATTCCCCTAGTCTGTTGCCATGTAAGGTCCTCTATATCTAAAACCATTTTATTATTTGTAATGCCTAGTCTAAATTTTTTAGGATCAATATGAGAATCTACCAGTTCATTATTATGATTGTATATCTTGCCGAACTGAATTCTTTCTTTGTTTTGAATAAACAATCCGTTGTCCGTTTTCTCAAATTGGTCTGGTGTACCAACCTGCATAATATCGAGACCTCGTACCAGCCATTTCTCTACGAATAATGGCATATCGATGCCAAAGGCTGAGTCATTTGTATCCTTTGCATTCTTAACTGCGTGTAATAAACGGGCATCTACTGTATGGCTTGGGTATTTATTATTACGATTTTCTACCATTGCCATAACGGAGAATACACTTTTATCTAAACTTGGTTTCCCATTTTCATCCTTTCCCTCTGCTACACCATAATACTTATCAGTTGGCTTTAGCCATTGAAAATTTTCATCTTTGGCAGTTTCTCCTAAAAGAAAATGTGAAAAGATATTTTCGAATTGATCGATGTTTTTTGTAAACCATTCTTTAAACATGGCAGTTACAATGGTTTTAAATGAATCAAATATATCAGGTGAATAGTGGCTATCTACTATGATTACTGGTGGATTTTCGCTTTCATCCTGATCTGTTTTCACTTTTAAATCAACTTGATGCCCATCTCCTACACCAGTAGAATCTTCAATAGTTGTTTCTTTTGCATTCAAGTATTGTAATTTTAACTGAATTTTCACATAGGCATCAGAAGCAAATTCATAGGTTACATTCGCAAGGTGATTCAAAATGGAACTGTTTTCACCAATTTTACAAATGAAATTTACATTTTGGCCATCTGCCCCTGTTGTGATTTCCCATGAATCAAATGTTCCGTCCATGCTGAATTGAATCGGGAATCCTAATGAAGTATCCGTGAATTCATTATTGAATTTTTTTGGATATAATTCTTTTTGTTGAATATTTTTATTTACATTCGAGAACGAAGTCACATAATTGGTATCCCATCCCATCAATGCTAAGTCCTCTAAAGTACTGTATTGAATGTTATAGGTATTAATTTGCTGATGTAATAGATGTCTATGTTCTTTAAACCAAGTTACAAGCAACTTTTCTAGTAGAATAGATGCCATTCCATGCCCGTTATCAAAATGGAAAGAATGATTGATGCTGTATAAGGTATCTTCTTTTTCCGAAATAACATACATTTCTGTTTGACTATCTTCAATCTTTAGACAAATTTTAATCCAGGAATTTTGTAAATGATGCGTAGTTTTTGCGTTGTTTGTATCTACTTCGAAGGTTCCATTTTCTATATAACATTTAAAAATGGGATATTGTCCCGATCCTTCATCCGTTAGCTCCCAATTGCCCCAATTGCCTTGTACTTTTGCACTCATAGAAGGTTCTTTCATTTCTTGATAGAACGAACTTGGTACATTTCTCAACATTTTACTATCTCGATTTTTTACATCCTCAATCGTTTTAGTCCAATCATACATTCTAAGGCTATCTACATTTCTTTTCTTCATATATATCCTCCTCTTCCATCATGTAATTGTTACCAAATACTTTTCATTTCCAATAAAAGGATTTTTTATTGGATCATGTAACAACCAATGTAACATTTTTTTAGTAGGAAGCTTCTCTTCCATATCAGCATTTACTACCATTACCTCATACTGATTTCTCTTTGCTCGATTTTGACTAGTGAAACAAATTTGTTTTTCATAAGTGGAAGGTTCTTCTTGTAAATATTCTTTCTTTAAAGCTATAACAGCTTTTATTCCCTTGAAGTTCTCTTCATATATCTTAGTTTGATACACATCCTTGATGAAAAATGTACCATGGAATGTGGTTTGCCCATCGTCAAAATAATAGGGAAAAACAGTAGACATTTTTTTCACTTCTAAATTGACTACACAATACAAGATTCTTCTATCGTTTTTTCATAATATATCCCCCCCTCGTCTACAAACAAAGTATATCTCTAAATCTTTTAAAAAAAGGCATACAAATTTTCATTTATAGATGAAAATTTGTATGCCTTTTTTTGTGAAGATACCAACCTTTAGCTGAGTCAATATATAAGTAAGCGTCAAATACTGCCCACCTACACTCAACACAATTTCGATGGGATAATCTTCCAAGATATCGTCTCCAAAATTTTTTCCAAGTAGCCTACTTCATCAATAATAAGGAGTGTCTTTCGGCAGTCTTACATAAAATACTCTGCACTGACAAAGCGTGTTGAAGAAGGGTATCAAGAAACTATGAATATGTTACATTATGTTTAGATGCATCCTCTAGGAGACCATCTAGTTGGTCAACAGTATGCTGCCAGCCAACTCTTTTCAAACGATCAATCAGAAGGTTGAGTGCTCATCTCTGTTCCCTCCCTTCTAATTGTTCATACACAGGGTATGAGGACTTCTGCTATGATAAACTTGCGGCATCCTCGCCTATAGGCAGGATACAGGATGCTAGCTACAGATGCTAATTTGCTTAAGCAGGCAAGCTTTATCGATGCAGTAGTGCGCGGTCACGTTAATGGATTGGCTATTTGCCAATACCCCTCGTGGCGCTCAAACGAGCTCACTAACGTTACCATTAACATGCCGAATCATTAATAAATAGCGTAAAGTAGTTCCTATCCTTTCTCAAGGTGGGGACTATTTTACGCTTTACCCAATCTCATTTAATTCATATTATTCTAGCTTCTACTTTTAATCTTTGTGAGCCACCATTCACAATGGTTTTTATATCATCAATATAAAATTGGGTATTTCTAGGCAATATTAACTCATATTGTCCTGGATAATAACTGATTCGATCTACATAACCAGCTATTCCATCCTTAGGAATTTTTAATTCTAGAATTACGGGCCTTGCTATAAATTGTGTTCCAATCACTATTGATGTACTTAAGTATCCTCGTTCTAATAGAACCGTTCCTTCAAATTTCTCTTTAATCTCCTCAGCCTTTTCCTTTTTAACTTTATTACCATCCATTAAGTCTATTTGATACTGCTCACCAAATATGATTCCATCTGTGCCTCGATATACAATGATGGAGTCCTTTAGTTTTGATTTATTTAAAGCTTTGTCCATGATTTCAATTTTTTTATCTATTTTAAGGTCAGAACCTAAATTTCCATCATTTTTTCTCAAATAACTATTAATCGGGCTTGCATTCTTGGTGTATTCAGTAATTTGTTTTTTCTCATTCTCTTTTAATACCGATTTCCACTTTGAATATTCTTTTTTACCCCATCTTTTAGCTTTTGCTATATCTATACCAAAATTTCTTACTCTTGCTGTATTCATAGGAATGGATACTGTATTGTTCACTTTATTTTGGTTTAATTTTTCTAGACTTTCCCCATGAAGGTTGGAATAATATATCTGTACTGGGTTCATGTTTGCAAAACTCATCAAACATTTATCTTTTTTTAAAAATGTCATTCTTTATCCCCCTTAAAGTAATTGTGAAGTTAACTGTTATCAAGACCCTGCCAACAATTAGGGAAGGACAAGCTTCCATAATGAAAGAACTGTCTGAAAACCATTAGTCTCATTTTCCATCTTATTTTATTTCTTGAGGAAACCTAAGTATCGAATACGGAAATTTATCATAATGGGATTCACCTGCTACCTGTTCAACATTTTGTATGAACTCATAATCTTCTATATATTCATTTCTTTTATTTGTTTTTTTAATTGTTCATCTGTTAGTTCATCGATATTTCCACGAACTTCTTTCAATTTTCTATTAATCTCTTTTGATGATTTTTTTAATGCTTCGATTGCTTGTTGCCGATTTAATGGTAATGTTTTTTTCCAAGCCGAATAACGCTCTTTACTCCATGCTTTGGCTTTACCTTCATCTTTCTTGAAATTTAGAGGTTTTTTATCCATTTGTCATTCCACCATCTGTTATTTTTTATAAAGTATTGAAGGGAGGACAAACCCGCCTTAAAGACGAAGTTTGTCCAGCAAAACACAATTTCGATCTTTAGATATAAGCCTAAAAGATTATTTTGCTATCAAAAAGTATTGAGTAGATTTTGATTCATCTAGCTTTTCTATTTTTATTGATGTTTTATCAGCTGGGTTTTCATAGTTAAAATCTAATCCGAAGCTTCTATCAGCACAACTTATAATATTAAAACCTTTGTCGCCTTTTCGAAAAAACCAAAGCTGATGTAATGTCCCTTGATATTTCGTAAAAATTAACTCTGATGTTTTTGTGTCCCATGTTAAGACCTTCGGATTATTTGTATCTTTAAAATCATAAATATAAAATGCGCCCTTAATTGGGTTATAGCCCAACATAAATTCTTGCTGGAGATTCTGATTCACTATATTGATAACAGCTTTATCTTCAGAATTGGTAATATATCTTAGCAAATCTATTAGGGGGAACTTAATTTTTTTATTTTCATATTCCTTAGCATAATCTGCGTTTTCCTCTTTTAAATTATCAATACCTCTTCCTACTCTTACAATAGAAAAATTATCAATGTATACAGAACCATTACTATCATTGTAAATAGTAAGCTCCAACGACTTTTCTATAACTTCAAATGCTTCAAGCATCACTATTTGTTTTTTGTAAACTTGAGAAACTTGAAATTTTCCTATTTGTTTTTCTCCTCCTTCGCCTACTCCTTTAATATCTATAGAAACATCCCCATCACTACTTCCTTTAACGTCCATCATAATTAGATATATAGACTTATCCTGTAGATTAAAATTTTTGAATGTCACCGAGTCTTCTATCCTATAACATCTACTATTATTCAAACCATTAGATGAATCATATGCACCTCCGGACCATCTGGCGGAATTCTTTCCAAAATCGTCATACAATACAGGGACATCTATCTGTATATTCATACCAGGTCGGATTATCATATGATAGATATCTTCGCTTTTCTTCCTTTTTTGTTCCGCCTTTATTACTTGTTCTGTCCTTTTATCATACACAAAATGGACCAGATTCGAGCTCAAAATATGTTCTTCATCTGTCTCCTCATCTGCAAAATAAAAATTTTTATCCGTTTCGTTATAGACCATACCTACTGATTTTTCCAATGCTTCTTTTAGTGTAAGTTCTGGAGTTCGATCATTGGGATTATCAGGGTCTTTTGCCGCAATACGCCGTTCAATTACTCGTCTCCCGTCAATATTAATCAAGATTCCGGCCGTTACATTTTCAATTTGTGGCATATAATCAGCCCACTCATTTTCTTCCATTACTACTTGTCCACCAGCAGGGTCTCTTCTCGCAAATGCTCCTTGAAACTGTGTCGTTTCTAACTTTAATTTTTCTCCCGCTTCTAATCTATCCAACTGATTGATATTGAGTGAAATAGGAGTCGTGCTAAACTGATCTAATGTATTTAATGTGAGTCCATGTAGATGTTTTTTAGGATACGTTTGATCAGGAGCTAAACTCAAAGCTTTTTGATTCAGCTGTCCGGTAACTGTAGCGATTGTCTCTTTCCCTAACACTAAATTTGTAGTCGGAACCAGGTTATATACAGGAGCTGTTCCTGTATTGTAATAGCGCACATTTGCATTCATGTAAGCCGTTTGCCCTGTGTTTAAACCTAATTGTTGATGCCAATCTTGTCCTGAAGTGTCTGTAGAGTCAACGGTATGCGTAGAAGTATGTGAATAATGACCGGTAACGGATGCTGAAACTCCAGTAAAGAGAGAAACCCCCACATTCACATCGAGTCCTAACGTATTAGAGGTACTGGCACTAGAAGAAGTAGAACGACTAACGGACCTTCCTGCTGTTGAACTCACCTCTTTATTATCTGAGAGAACAAGTTCTTCCATGCCAACTGTAATACTTGGATATGCCGCAACAAGAGGGTCCCAAGCAACTTTTTTAATTGTACGATCAAGCGCTCCACTTGCTTTTTCTAAATCAGAATAGGGGTCTCCAGCGGTGTGAGATTCATTAGGGTTTGAAACGTATTTTTTATATCCCTGGGCAGCATATTCAGCCTTCCAAGGATAAACGACATGGTTAATTACGGTATATCCATTCACTTCCCATTCGTCATAGATGCCGTCGTTATCTGTATCTAACATAGGTTCTTCATCCTGCATATTTATAGGCATCGCTTCTTTTGAGAACGCTTCAAAAGAGGCGATTTCAGGGATAGAGAAGGTTTCAGCTTCAATTTCTTTCTTTTCTTGTTGATTAAAAGTATAGTGTACGTCTAATTGAAACAACTCTTCTTGTTCAAGCATTGGATTTTCAAAATAAGCTACCATGAATTTATACCTTTTTCCTGCTTCTAACTGCACTTCTTGTTCTTTAGCATTCTCACCATCAATAAGAATATGAGTAAATAGATTGGGATGGATGGTAAACTGATAGGCACCACTTTTCTTTGGAGTAAAGTTAGCCATCCAACGAACGGATTGTACTTTCTTTTGTAAACCAATGTCATGTAATGTTTTTTTATCTACCTTAAAACCATTCATACCACGTGCAACAACAAAGGCCGGTTCATTAAAATTCTCTCCATAGAAAAATTGACCTACAGCCTTTAGGGTTCCTTGTTCTTCTTCTTTTTTAACACCGTTCTTTTTCATGATTCGCTCTCCTTTTCTTTTTTGATGTAATAGTACCTTTTATACAAAAAGCTACATCAAGCACACAATCTGTAATCTCTTCTTGATCCATACGTATCTGCTAATTTGGAAATTGACTACAGCCACAACATGATTCGTCTATCGTTTTTTTATAATATCCCCCCTCATCTACAAACAAAGTATATCTCTGAATCTTCCGGAAAAAGCATACGATTTTTCCTCTATTGATGAAAAATAATCGTAAAATAGTCCCCACCTTGAGAAAGGATAGAGACTATTTTTTACGCTTACTAAGAAATTCTTAGCTTGATGGCGATGGGGTAGCACCACCCAAACGCGAATTTCGTACACTAAGTAGAATTCCACAAAGAAAAAACACTCCTATTTGAGTGCTTTTTCTTGCCCTTTTTCGTCAAATCACACAATTATGAAAATCAGATAGACATTTTCGTGTGTATTTAACACATTATGATATTTTTACACCCTTTTTAAATTAAATTTTTGAGCCTTACTATATGGACTACCCAAATCATGTTGTTCATTTACTTTAATATTTGTACCATTATTAGTATTAGCATTATCTACATCTAATACTAAATTAGGACTCTTTTTATTTTTTATTATATAGTAATCATCTTCTAAATGTTGTAGTATCCAATAATGTTCTTCTTTTTGTTGATTAGGTGTAGCAAATACATTTCTAGAACCTGGAATATCATTCCAGGCAAGAATTAGATTAGGATTGCTTACACTATATATTTGATATGCATTTTTTTGTTTATCATATACAAATTTCCATTTTTGATGATTTCCCTGATTGTTACTCCATAATGTAACATTATTAGGTCCATTTAAATCTAAAACACTACTATTATTTAAAGCAGTTACAATTTGAAAATTACCAGAGATAACACTCTCACCGTTCCCTTTTATACAAAAAGCTACATCAAGCACACAATCTGTAATCTCTTCCTGATCCATACCACTCCATCTCACTACATCAGCGTTTAATTTACCAATATTAGTATTTAAGTTAATTCTGAGAGCGGTAGCAAGGGAACTTTCAAGTGCAGATACAATGGCAGCTATAATCCCAATCGTTACAGCACCAAGAATCCATACCCACCATGGAATAACTTTTTCAGTATTTACCTTTGGAGTACTGTCTAGACTAAGTTGAATCCTCTTATTATTTTGGTCATAATAAAGACTATATTTTGCTTCGACATCAAATAATACATACGTATCTGCTAGACCAGTAACATCACATTTTCCTGATGCCTTCATGTGAAGCTTGTTACCTTCAACCTTCATATTAAAATTTGTAAATATTGGATAGTAATCGATTGCTCCCACTCGAACTGGGGCAGCATTTAAATTCCTAGTATTCTTAATGACTCCAGTTGTAGGTGATGTACTTTCAAATCTAAAGTGATTGATGGTTGCTCCATGACCAAATGAATTGGGCAGCTCAGGCATAATCATATGTTCTAAAAACAATTTTTCAGATAGAACCAAGAATGTCTCATGATTATTATCTAGTATCGCGCCATCAATCAATTCATTTAGATTAGATATGTCTCGATTTGTTACCACAGAAAATATCACTAAAAAACCTTTCTCTTGATTATTAGTTGGGGAGTAATACGAATATTTATACTTTTCAGGTTGCATCCATGAAATATTAGATGATCCATTTAATTCTGCGAATATATGGGATACTCTGTCTTTGTTATTTATAAACATATCTGCTAACGTTAAGTTTAAAAATGTATAAACCATACTTCCCTGAGAAAATACTTGATTTATATCTGGATTGATTACAGTAACAGCGCCTGCTCGTTGGTCTCCTTCTCTTTCTCCTTTTACTAGAAAGTTAAAAGCTAACTTCTGCATATTAGATTGCTGAAAAAATCCCAGCTGAAGTTCTAATAAAGGACATATACCGTCTAACTTTGTAGAGTTCCCCATAAAGATTAGCTCCCCCTCTTTTACGAGGGTCTTCACTCTCAATAATTTACTTGCTCCTCCAGGAACAATCTCCCAATTATCAAAGGTCAATGTAACAGATGTATTTTCGTCTACATACGTAAACGTGATTTTATTATCATTCATATATTTTCTTAATTGCTTATTCATTAAATCCCTAGTACCTACATACACAACATCCCAACCATGCGTATCCAAAATAACCATCCTCTCTACTTATTTACTTATAAACTATCGTGGACTTTCTATATCACAAACTTTCCACCTAGTTGAAGTGGTCCTGCTAAGCCAGCATAATCTAATTCAAAGGTTTCACTAGCATTCCAAATAATTTGAGAAGTTGTATTTTCTAACAAAAGGTCTATGCTTGGAGACGTTTCAACATTTAACGTTTCAAAAATTGTAGGTAACAAAGCAATGGTTCCAAATATTAGTGATACAACAATTCCAGCTATAAGCAATGTTGCTCCTCCTGTAAACACAGCTAAAAGGACAGACGCAATGATTCCCGCAACAAGCATTATCCATGGTAACGCAGAACCTCCATTTATCGTTCCTTGTAACAGTGTCGGTTCTTTTACTTGTTCATACGTGATGGTTTGCTCCCCCTTTTTGTTAGTAGCTAATACAATCCGATAATGATGAGTGGTACGACAATATGCTTTTATACCGTCAAATATATGAGTCTCTGTATATGTTTCCAGTTTCATTTCATCCCCGATCAAACTTAGCTTCAATTCTTCCAGGTAAGGAGTATACATTGATCCATTCGCTTGTACCCTCTCTAATTCTATTTTTCTTCCGTCTTTCAGTTGGAGAATATGTTGATACTGTCCTGCTTGACCACTTGCATTAATCACTTCATAGTCATCGATTTTTGACTTTGTAAACTTCATTGGTAACGTTGGCAATAATACGTCTCGTAAAAATCGTTCTTCTGCAATTAAAAATCCCGCATTTGAGGATTTGGGAATGACATAGGCATCTAATTTTTGTTGTTGATGAATTCCTCCTGTTCTGCCTCCTGTCATACATAAGACTCCTAATAAACTTTTTTCTACGTCTCCCTCAATATCTGTATAGGCATAATCAACGTAGGAAGGCCTACACCATGCCCATGCTTCATCACCACTAATATACAGATTTAAGTTGACTACATTAAAAGTATGGGTAAATTGTTCGAGATGTAACGTTAACCATGTAATAATTTGACTCATGAATATTTCTTTTAGAATCTCCTCAAGATCAATGAATACATTATGATTCAATGACCCTGGATAGAATATACCTGTCACATTTTTTAATGAGATACCTATCACGACAGGATCAATTGGACCCGAACTCTTTGTTTTCATTTTCAAACCATATAATTGTTCATTTCCTTCATTTTTTGTGACTGTTTCGTGCGGAAGATAGGTAAGCTTGACTTGAACATGTAAATCTGCAGATTGAAATCCAAATTTTCCTATGAAAAAATCCTGTAAGATGGTTTGGAAATCTCGAACAGGTATGTTCATTCGAATACTATTTCCATCCCCACCCGTGATAATTTGCCAGTCCTTAAATTCCCCTTTGAAATCATTTCCATTTGAATCAGTTAATTCAAAATTTTTCGGACTGCTTTTTTGTTCCCTTATCATACGATTCACTTCCGCAATAGGAATGGCAAATACCGTATCCCAATTCAAAGTACTAGTCGAATGAGTAATTGTCATGCATCATCATATCCCTTCTGTATTTATCTAGGTCGGATTGTAATAATGTGTATGGGGTTTCGTGTGTTAACCTAGTAATGTAATAGATAAGCGAGCAATGCCAACATCTATTCTAATGCTTCATTTTTTTAGAAGAATAAATGTAATATGACATGCTCGCATCGATTGTATGAAAATTCAGTATGTTCTGTTACTAATATTCAACCTTTTTCATCCCGTAGAAGTCTAGTCAAGTGTAAACTTCAAATCACTCCTATCCAATGATTCCTATTACTTAATTAATTTCCCACCCATTAAATAAATCCCTTGGAGCTGGGCCGTTTCCACTTGAAGTTCGCTATTATCCGGCCATTTTACAGCTCCTACGCAATTAGCAAGAAACGCATCGATGGTTGGAAGTTCGGAATAATGTTCTTTTGCTAAATATTCAAGGTATTTAGCTATCGCAGTTGGTAGCATTCCTGCAGCTCCAATTACCGCCATTTGAGTAAATACTAGGGCTGATTTTGATGATATTTCCCAGATTCTTGACCAGAGTGAACGAGGCTGTTGTAGCACTTGGTACATCACTTGTGATGAGCTAAGCCCAGCAACGGAAGATGCCCGGCTAATATTGAAAGTGGTTAATTCTATCATTTCATTTCTGGCTGCTTGGGAAGCACTGGTTCCTGCTCTTTTTAATAGCTCTTTTAGAGAAATGACTGCCCTCATCATAGTGGTCCCGATTCTGGAGAATTGTTGACTGATATAGGCACTTGCTTGTCTAAATACGGCGCTGGTAGCTGAAAAAAATGCTCCTGCTGCGATTGACAAGGCTAGTCCTGTAGCAATTTCTATAATTAATTGTTCTCTTGCGTACCAATCTTCAACTGTATAAGTGAGTGTAAGTGTAGCCTCACCCTCTTCATTTGGAACTAATACATTTTTGTATTCTTTACCTAACTCGTCAACACCACTCTTAAGACTAAGACTATAGTGTTGTGTATAGTTGGCATGTCCAATTATTCCCCTAGCTTGCTCCCATGTAAGGTCCTCTATATCTAAGACCATTTGATTATTTGTAATGCCTAGTCTAAATTTTTTAGGATCAACATAAGAAGGTACCTCATTTTCGTTATGATCGTATACCGTGCCGAACTGAATTCTCTCTTTGTTTTGAATAAACAAACCGTTGTCCGTTTTCTCGAATTGGTCTGGTGTACCAACCTGCATAATATTGAGACCTCGTCCCAGCCATTTATCTACGAATAATGGCATATCGATGCCAAAGGCTGAGTCATTTGTATCCTTTGCATTCTTAACTGCGTGTAATAAACGGGCATCTACTGTATGGCTTGGGTAATTATTCTTACGATTTTCTACCATTGACATAACGGAGAATACACTTTTATCTAAACTTGGTTGCCCATTTTCATCCTTTCCCTCTGCTACACCATAATACTTATCAGTTGGCTTTAGCCATTGAAAATTTTCATCTTTGGCAGTTTCTTCTAAAATAAAATGGGCAAAGATATTTTCGAATTGATCGATGTTTTTTGTAAACCATTCTTTAAACATGGCAGTTACGAAGCTTTCTAATGTACCAGTTATCGCATCTGAATAGCGGTAATTTACTAGGATTACTGGTGGATCTTGGTTTCCATCCTGATCTGTTTTCACTTTTAAATCAACTTGATGCCCATCTCCTACACCAGTAGAATCTTCAATAGTTGTTTCTTTTGCATTCAAGTATTGTAATTTTAACTGAATTTTCACATAGGCATCAGAAGCAAATTCATAGGTTGCATTCGCAGAGTGATTCAAAATGGAACTGTTTTCACCAATTTTACAAATGAAATTTACATTTTGGCCATCTGCCCCTGTTGTGATTTCCCATGAATCAAATGTTCCGTCCATGCTGAATTGAAACGGGAATCCTAATGAAGTATCCGTGAATTCATAATTGAATTTTTGGGGGTATAATTTTTTTTGTTGAATATTTTTATTTACATTCGAGAACGAAGTCACATAACTGGTATCCCATCCAATCAATGATAAGTCATTTGAAGTACTATATTGAATGTTATAGGTATTAATTTGCTGATGTAATAGATGTCTATGTTCTTTAAACCAAGTTACAAGCAACTTTTCTAGTAGAATAGATACCATTCCATGCCCGCTATCAAAATGGAAAGAATGATTGATGCTGTATAAAGTATCTTCTTTTTCCGAAATGACATACATTTCTGTTTGACTATCTTCAATCTTTAGACAAATTTTAATCCAGGAATTTTGTAAATGATGCGTAGTTTTTCCGTTGTTTGTATCTACTTCGAAGGTTCCATTTTCTATATAACATTTAAAAATGGGATATTGTCCCGATCCTTCATCCGTTAGCTCCCAATTGCCCCAATTTCCTTGTACTTTTGCACTCATAGAAGAATCTTTCATTTCTTGATAGAACGAACTTGGTACATTTCTCAACATTTTACTATCTCGATTTTTTACATCCTCAATCGTTTTAGTCCAATCATACATTCTAAGGCTATCTACATTTCTTTTCTTCATATATATCCTCCTCTTCCATCATGTAATTGTTACCAAATACTTTTCATTTCCAATAAAAAGATTTTTTATTGGATCATGTAACAACCAATGTAACATTTTTTTAGTAGGAAGCTTCTCTTCCATATCAGCATTTACTACCATTACCTCATACTGATTTCTCTTTGCTCGATTTGGACTAGTGAAACAAATTTGTTTTTCATAAGTGGAAGGTTCTTCTTGTAAATATTCTTTCTTTAAAGCTATAACAGCTTTTTTTCCCTTGAAGTTCTCTTCATATATCTTAGTTTGATACACATCCTTGATGAAAAATGTACCTTCTAAAAAATGAAGCTGAAAGTAATCATAGTTATCATGGTAGGCTTGTTTTAGTTTGCTTATTGAAAATGTACCATGGAATGTGGTTTGCCCATCGTCAAAATAATAGGGAAAAACAGTAGACATTTTTTTCACTTCCTCGAATAATGAATGTAGGGTTTTAAAGAAATATACCTATAGGATCCAAGATTATTTGATTGATACACAATACAACATGATTCGTCTATCGTTTTTTTATAATATATCCCCCCTCGTCTACAAACAAAGTATATCTCTAAATCTTTTTAAAAAAGCATACAAATTTTCATTTATAGATGAAAATTTGTATGCCTTTTTTTGTGAAGATACTTTTTTAAAAGAAACCACGGCATTCCCATCAACCTTTAGCTGAGTCTATATAATAAGAAAGATAAAGGTTATTTTCCAGCAAATAAAGCAATTTCTATTCTTGCTATATTTGCTGACTATACTCGGTTATACATGTTATAAATTCTTCACCGTATTTATCCCACTTTGATTCACCCACACCTTTTATCGTAAGCATTGTACGTTTATCAGTAGGGATAATTTCGCTCATTTCCCTTAAGGTACTATCATGAAAAATAACGTATGGCGGCAATCCTTCCCGTTCGGCAATTGATTTGCGCAGTTGACGTAAGACATCAAACAATTGGTCATCCTCTTGTCGCTTAATCGGCTTAGCCCGCTGTTTGTGCCATACCTGCTCTTCTCCTTTTAATACTCCAACCACTCTGTCTGCAAGCATAACAACCGGATATTGGCTTTCAGTCAAACTCATATATCCTTCTGCAATCAACCACTGAATCATCTCCACAATCTCTTTTTCCGTATAGTCCTTCATAATTCCGTACGTAGGTAGCGTGGAAAAACCAAATTGTAGAACCTTCTTATTGGAAGAGCCTCTAAGAACTTGAGCGACCATGACAGTCCCAAAACGTTCTTTCATCCGCTTCACACACGAAAAAATCTTCTGTGCATCTACCGTAATATCTATTAATTCTGCGTCATCAGTACAATTTCCACAGGTACCACACTCTTTGGCATTGGGATCACCAAAATACTCCAAAATGTATTGCTGCAAACAACGCGAGGTTCGGCAATAGTCACTCATTGCATATAATTTTTTGTAATCCTGCTCTTTTCTTTCATCGGTTTGCTCATTTTGTTCAATAAAAAATTTCTGAGTCTGGATGTCTTGCGCCTGAAACAGTAGGATGCATTCACTACGTTCTCCATCACGCCCAGCACGCCCAGCTTCTTGATAATAGGCCTCCAGGTTTTTCGGCATATTGTAATGAATGACGTATCTAACATTGGACTTATCAATACCCATTCCAAACGCATTGGTCGCAATCATGACACTCACATCGTCAAATAAGAAAGCATCTTGATTTCTTACTCGCTCATCTTCCGGGAGACCTGCGTGGTATTTGCCCACACGATGCCCCTTTTGTCGCAAAAACTCATAGAGATTTTCCACTTCTTTACGTGTAGAAGCATATATAATCCCCGCTTGTCCATGATTGGCTTTCACATAGTCAGAGACAAATGAACGCCTATCTTCCCCTCTACGTACAGCCAGCATAAGATTGTCCCGGCCAAATCCAGTAACGAAAACCTGACCTTCTTCAAGAGAAAGAAGTCGACTAATATCTTCTTTTACTTCCGGTGTAGCCGTTGCGGTTAATGCCACCACAATAGGACGGGAATGCAATGACTTTACAAGGCTGGCAACTGCTAGATAGCTGGGACGAAAATCATGACCCCATTGTGAGACACAATGCGCTTCATCAACTGCCAACAATGAAATGGGCATCTCCTGGATCATATCGCGAAATTGCTCAGACTCAAGCCGCTCAGGAGCAATATAAACTAATTTGTATTTTCCTTGTCTAGCATCACGCATTCTTTCCTGTACCTCTTGATAAGAAAGAGAACTATTAATCTGCGTAGCAGGCACACCCATGCTAACCAATGCATCTACCTGATCCTTCATTAAAGAGATTAAGGGAGAGATCACAAGCGTAATACCCTCAAACAATAGAGCAGGGATCTGATAACAAATGGATTTCCCCCCGCCAGTAGGCATAATGCCTAGCGTATCATGCCCGGTCAAAATGCTTTCAATAATCTGTTGTTGCCCTTGTCGAAAGGAAGAATATCCGTAATATTTTTGGAGAAGTTCCTCTGCTTTACCTAGCATTCATTATCACCACTTTTTTGCGTGGCCACTTTCGTTTGCCACCATGTTTTCCTCTATTGTACCAAAAGAAGAGAGACAAAATTTTATGCTGCTCCTGTTTCAAAGATTTGGCTTGGGGGTAAATAGATCAGTGACTCACATCCGCTTTATTCATAATGTAACTATGATACGATTAACTGAGTACTTATACTGTCTTACAGAAGGAGAATATGTGATGAGCATTCTCGTCGTAGATGACAATCCGATTAATCTAACCATCATTGAAAAGATTTTAAACAGTGAGGGATATACAGACATTAAACTCCTCCATTC